>CACXDC010000149.1 GCA_902766365.1 uncultured Lachnospiraceae bacterium
CTTTACTCCCCCACGGTTGGATTCATCACTCCCCCACGGATTCCTCCATGGATTTTGACAAATCCCCTAGCGATTTTGGAGAGCCCAAAAATACAAGAATTTCATTTTCTTTGTTTTTTATTACCATAAGAAACTGTTAGAAAATCAAAGCACTACTGTGGGAAGGAGAGCATTATGGAAGATAAACAGGAAGATAAACAGAAGAATGAAGAGAACCAGGATAATAAATCAACCACACCTTTAAGTCTCAACGAAATTAATGAAGTGATTGCAGAAATCCGCTATTGATCGTACGTATCTCTTATTTCGTTCAAGCAATCTGTTACATATAATCCAGTAAGCATCACAAATAAGCCTATGAGCGGATCACCACACATAGGCTTTTTTCGGCTTGTAGAAAGTTCTGATATCTCACGTTTTGAAATAAACAGCAGTCATGGTGCATGCCTGCATGCCTTCAATTCAGGAAAGATTTCAGATATTCTCTCAGATCGTCATCCACGGCATAAACAAAAGTTCCATGAATGCCTCTGGTCATCAGCGTCAGATAGATATTGAGAACATACTGAAGCATTGCATCATCGCCATTCGACTTTGCAAAATTATCCATGAGTTCGCGCTTATTCACTTCTACACGCCCATGTTTCTTATCGTAATATATTTCCTTGCCGAAAATGACTCCGGTGTAATTCATGTCAAATCCCTGACACTTATGAATGCTCAGAATCGTTCTTTTCTCACTGCTCCAATCGCCTGACGACCACTTATACGACTTTCCCTGGATCTTAATATCCTCATTCATTTTCCAGCCGGGTCCGCAGACAACACCGCATAGACCGTATTTCTGATTGTCTTTTTCAATCATGTCAAACAGGTCCTCAGCGCTGTCGACTGACATTGTCTGATAATTGTCAAACTTCTGATAATCCTTGATAGAACAGTTCGGTTTCTCCAGCAGCATCTTTATATATTCATAGTAGCCGTTTCCGCCCTTGCACCTCATCTGCGAAGTCAGTATGTATCTATCAATCAAATGCGGATCGCAAACCTGATTGAATCGTTCCGGTCCCAAATCGGCGGTACGGATTGTCTGCTGACTATCATAGAAAAGAATCTGAAGCCTGCTGTTGCGTATAATCCAGTCAAGTTCTGTGGGATCAGCTTCTGTATACTTCAGGTTTGCGCTGCTGAAGATCTTTTCATTGATGCGATCAAATTTTGCGTAAAGCTGCTGTCCCGGAAGATTTTTCCGTCTGTAAAGACGGTGTGCTTCATCAACAACCAACAGATCGAATCTCTGCTGATCAGATACCTGCTCCGGCGCAACTACCATGTCTTCCGACAGACCGTCGATCGACTTAAAAACTTTCTTCATCGTCTCTCTGAGCTGCTTCATTGGCACTACATAGCCGATTCTGTCAATGCCATGAATATGCCCGGCAAGACCTCTGATAGATTCTGCAGCTTCGTCATCTGCATACTGCAGAATATCCTTATGCACAGAGATATCCTTGAGAAGCTTGATCATGTAGACAGCAAGTATTGTTTTGCCTGTACCTGCACCGCCCAGAACTTCAATGACAGATTTTTCAGATGCTGTATTTGCCTGATACAGTGTATTGATGATGCTGAATGCCGTTTTCTCTTGATCGCGGCTGAGTGTCTTATACGGAGAATACTTAAACAGTTCAGAATTCTCAATACTGAGAATGCTCTGGCTGACGATGCCTCTTTCTCTCAGGGCATCCCATATGCTCGAAAATTCAGCTTCGTATGCACTTTTATAGAAATAGTTATGATCTGTAATGCCCGCATTTCCGTTAATCAGTTTCCGTGAACCATCGGCACTCATGTACTTAATCAAAAATGATTCCAGATCGAGTATGACTGATTTATTGAAGGACATGTCGCTGATCAGACATATATCTGTAAAATCATTGAATTTCGTATCATCAAGATGCTGCGAAGTTCTCCTTACAAGATCAATTGTCTCTCCCACATAGGCTGATGAAGAATTGTAGATGATATATACTGCCGGCCAGTTCTGGCCGTATATCCAGCTGCCTATTTTAGGAAGCGATTCTCTGCTGTATGTATAGTTCTCAATGATCGACATATCCAGCCTCTCCTGTTCCGCTGAAAAATTGCTGCTGTCTGCAGTCTGTCAGGATTTTCCTGATCAGTCACTGCTGTCATCCGACTTGAAGCCCTCTTCTCTTGCTCGGTTTTCCAAGTCAAGCAGATGCTGGGACTGCACTGAATTAGGTATTTTTTTCGGAATCTTCACAGCCATTTTCAAAGCCGTAATATCTACTGAAGTAACAAGTTCATGTTCAACTGCAAACTTTGCCAGTCTTGCCCAGTGCTCAGCCGGACGCTTTATGACCTCCGTCTGTGCGTTGATTCCGCTGATTACTTTCTGTGTTTTTCTGGCAAGCTTTCTTTCGTGTTTTTCATCGCCTGCAGAAGTCAGGCAGTCTTCCAGTTCGTCCGGCAGTTCAACTTTCACAGCCTGGATACCATCCCAGCAGGCGGCTCTTTTACACCACTGGGTTACATTCATGACTTGCCGGTGTTCATCAGTTATTTTATAGAATACTGCTTCTGCAATGGTGTCCAGCGATGCCTTCACAGCATCAGGCAGTTCCTGCTTATTCCAGATCAAGTTAAAATCCAGATCTCTGCCTGGGAACTGCTGTTTGATCAGCCTGTGCAGCATAGCCATTGAATATGCAATGACGTTTGCACGATAGCCGCCGTCATACCAGCTCTGCTTCGGAATGCTCTTGAACAGATAGTCATACATGATCATCAGACCGACAGTCTGCCGATAATACTTTTCGTTGAACTGAAGCTCATTCTTCTGCCATTCATCATCAATATAATTTGCAAACTGCACAAAGTTTGTCTGCGCGCCTTTGCTGACTGTATCCGGATGTCCAAGCCATGAATTCTGCACTTTTGCCAGATCCGTCTTTTTAATTACCTGATCCTTCGGATTCTTCAGAAGAAATGCCTTCTTCTGGGACGCTGTCATACGCAGCTGCTCCTGCAGATACTGACCCCTTGCACGCTCGTAATACCAGATTGTCTGATACTGAGCGCCATGAACTGCCGGCGCATATGTTATCTTAGAAAGCTGCTCAATCTGACGATGGAAAGGATGCGACGCAAAGAAATCTGCATCACTGACTTTGTTCTGACTGTTCGAAGAACGGGAAATATCCCTGATCAGCTGATCAGCATCATCAGCTGATGTTTTCGAGCGGTCAATCTCTGTCAGCTTCATCTGTACATAGACTCTGCTCAGATCAGCTTTGTTATTTCTTTTGGCATTGTACAGTGAAGCAGTTGTCTGGCCTCCGTTGATAATCTGGAAATCCTTTGCTAATACGATATAGTTTCTGCCGCTGTCCGATTCGATATTCACATCTTCTGCCGTCACAGAAATACCATTATTAAACGCAAAGAACATCTGCGGCGCATTGATGATCGTTTCTCTGATTTTCTTGTTTACAGCAACCTTTGTTGACAGAAACGAACGCACGTTTCCTTCCAGCAGTCTGGCACCGTATCTGTCATAGATTTCTGCAAGTATTTCACCTGGAATAACACCGAGATAACTTTTATACTTCTGGTTTTCTCCGACATTTGCTTCAATACATGGTATACCTTCTATACCGAAATCTTTGAAATTGATTTCAATATTCTCATTTTCCGGTACTGTACAGATTTCAAAAAGACGATTCAGATCCCATACCTGAACTTCAACCGGAACACCCTCAAAATCTTCGCTGTCTACATTCTTGATACGTTTGCTCATATCTGCGTCTGTGAACAGGAAAATTCTGTATCTGCGGATTTCCTTCTGGCATTTCTTCAGCTGATCAATCAGGTCAGAAGCGCTGTTGCTGATATCAACATCATCGCCGAGATCCGAATTCAAAGCAGCATCAATAAATACAGCAGCTCTGGAAACAGCCTGATTCACAGCAGACATTGTCAGAGTGCGTGTCTCAATCCCGCTGTAGTCAGCCACAATGATGTTCATCACATCATCGAATTCATCATATGCATATCCGTCAATACGATATTTTTTTCGCTTAAATTCCCCGGTAAAATAGCTTGGCGTAAAATCATTCAGAATTTCATTATCAACCAGATATGAAGCAAACTTTTCGACAAAACACGCACATGATCCTTCGCCTGTAACAGCAGAAGACGTCTTTACATCTTCCAAAAAGTCTTTTTTGAAATCATCAGTGCTTCCAGAGTTCATAATTTATCCTTTCTTCCAGTGATCGATAGCAGGAATACTGATGCTGTAGGCACAATTCACGATTTCAGGAGCAGCATCTTCTCTTGTCATACGTGGAAAAGTCTCATTGACGTCATATTCATCAAATGAGAAAAATTTGTAGGAATACATATCATAGGCTTCCAGATCTATATAGCCGATATTGCTGAGCTTTGCATCGAATTTTTCAGCCAGATCCAAATCGCCGGCAAATTTCTGCCTTGTTTTCCGAACCAGCGATCTCAGTGTAAATGCGCCTTCAAGCTCCGGTGCACATCCATCTACACGATAGATTCTCAGCACGCCATGATCAGAACGCGTGCCCAGCTGCTCAAATGAATGAATCTCAACTTTGTCGGATGCCTGTTCGGTAGTTTTGACTTCTGTCCAGTTCTCATCATAGACAAAATCCTGATCTGCTCCGTCGGGACCTACCCAGCCGTCAAGAACTTCTGCCTGCGGCCTTCTTTCACCCAGTATTTCGTTTAAGAAAAGCAGCTCTCCGATCAATCCCTTTCTTTCTGAATCAGAAAGAATAGAAATGCTTTTCTTAGCCATCAGCCGCCTCCACTGTCTATAGCGGTATGACACCTTTTTCAAGGCATCTTTTTCATCCTTGCCTTCAGCTGAGTTATCAATGATATCGGTACACATGCTGACAAAAACGTCTTTCTCGGACATTTCCGTTAGCAGGAAGGAAATATAATATTTTCCGTCTTTGCGCAGATTGCAGGACGCCGTGACACTCTTTGATGATTCGAGTCCATTAAGCTTTATATCCGAAACAACAGCAATCTCAATCTGCTTAGAAGACCGAACGCCAGCATACCACTCAAGAGGTCCTTCTGTATCAAGCCGAAGCGAACCCGGCTGATAAGGATCAATTTGCATCCAAATCCCTCTTAATTTGCTTTCTGTATTGCTCATATCAATTATTCATCCTCGTTATCGTCTGCTTCAGGATCAATCCAATTCCTAAGTTCAACTTTATTAATGACATAATTAGCTGTTTTGTTTGAATTATCATTCTTAGGGAAGCCAACCCCAATTGCAAAGAGAAACTTGGGATACACAGATCTGACTTCATCAAGATAGTTTGCTTGAAGAATGTGAATCATTAGAATCGGCGGACGATCTTTAATTAAATAATCTGAGTCCGATATGCTTTTATCCGCACTTTCTTCCTTATGTTTAGCTTTAATATCATCTTTTTCTTTCTGAGAAAGCCCGATAGCTGCACATCCACCAGTGCCAACTCTCAATTTGGTATCGCTGACACTGAGCATGTTTTCTTTGATTCTAATTTTTCGTTTTTCCGTGTGGTGAACTATTATTTTTTCACTGCCGCATATAATATCACTGTTATATGAATCCCCATCACCAACATCCATCAGCACAACATCCCACTTACTATTATCTTCAGCGACATACTTGGCTAAACCTTTGCCGTTATAGCTTAAATTCCATGGATGTGTCTGAAAATTACTGAGAAGTTCCGAAACCATTCTATTTGAGACATCTTTCCAGAAATAATTTCCACCGCTTCTATCATCATCCACACGGACACCTTCAAAACTAAGCTTATTGATAAACTTCCGGATTGTCATTTCATTTTCTTTTAATATTTCATTTGATGCATAAAGTCTTGGTGTTTCAATGAGTTTCCCCGACACGTTTACTGGGCACGTAATCTGCTGTGCATTACGCATTTTCACCTTTGCCGTAACCATCAGTGCACCAGGTTCCTGCCTTACCTTCAAACCGAATTCACTTGGACTTTGACCTGCGTTTTTCATCTGCTGAATCTGATAGCGCAGATCCTGTGTTGCATCATTTATCTGACTGTACCAATCGCACTCATCCTCAGATAGCCAGATTTTTACGAGATCCGCATAGTTTGGCCGATACCCAAACCATCTCCCCATCTGCATCAGAGTGTCATACATATTCGTATTCCGATAAAAATACGTTACCATCAGACCTTCCAGTGTTAAACCTCTGGAAAGCGTATTGCCTCCAACCGCAATAACGCGGAATCCATCCTCCTGATGCGAATCATAGTCAAGAACAGTTCCAGCGCTTCCGTTGATTTCCCGCACATCTATTGGTGCGACAGCCCTATATAAATAATTCTGAAGAATATCCTTCCACGATTTGCCGCTCTTTTCTTCAAGCTCTGTTTTATCCCACATCTGATGAAGAGCATGAATGGATCCTATTCGTTCAGATTTTTCAACCGGCAGCTTTGCGTAATTAATCAAATCCGATTTCACCTGGTCAAGCCATACATTGACCTGCTCAGCGATCTGATGCTGAACATTAATAAACCGGCTGATGTGAATCATCATAGATCTGTGTGTATACAGGTCACCGCGGCTGTCCCTGACCGCATTAGCAAGAAGGAAGTAATTGCATGCATCATATAGATCATCCGGAAGGTTCTGTACAATCAAATCTTTTTTATGTTTATCCGGTATAACACTTGTGAATTTTTCAGAATTGATAATCTCGATCATGTCACCGTATTGTGCGTGATCAGAAAAAATTTTATCTGCTCCGATATAATTCTTCGGTGCTGTCAGCGCATAAATAAAATCTGAAGGAAAAATATCTTCGTACAAATCAGGATCAATAAATATATTTGCAAAAGGTGTTGCCGTAACCGCCAGATAAGTCGCCTTTGCAAAGATCTGATAAAGTGCACGAATTGCCCTGTTTATTGCTGTTGGATTATTTTCAGGTTTATTTGTATTGATTGAGGCATTATCAGCCTCGTCGTCGATGATCAGTAGAGACTTATTAATCTGATTAGTGCTGTTAAGAGAATTATTTACCTTCAGCCAATTGTAAAGATTATCCAAAATCGTCTTGTTTTTCTTCACCACAAGAAGAACTGGGCAATTGACATTATCCAATGAGAGATTGTTGCTTTTCAGCACCTGTACATTGAAATCTGACGCTTCCGAAGTAAACACTGCAATATTCTTTTTATTAGAGAATTTTCCAACACCTATCCACTGATTCTTCTGCGCTGAAGTTGGATCCAGATAAAGATTGCTTCTTCTTCCGCAGAAATCAGTATCCAGTCTTTTCTGCGTCTGCTGACGCAGCACCTCAGGTATACCGGCAAGCACTATTATGATGTCATAACCGACATCGGCTGCTTTATTGGCAATTGCTGTGTAGTTTGATGTTTTGCCTGACTGCACATCGCCAAGGATCAGCCCTCTGACATGAAATTTTTCTTCCATGGGATCGCCGCACAGATCCAGGATTTCGTCAGAAACCTTCCCAAGCGTCGCAATATCTGTTTTATTCCAATGCTTCTCTATTTCCAGATATTCCTTGTATCGATTCCAGAAAAAGAAATCAATATCTGCTCTTCTTGCAGGCAGCCAGGAATTATGACCATTGCTGAGATCAGGCAGAGCAATTCCTACATCCTGCTGTACAACAATATGTTCTCTTGCTTTCTTCTTTATATTCTCAAATTCTTTATCACTGACTGGAGCTATACTCTTATTAGCTTCCCTGACAGTATCTGCGGCATCAGAAAATTCTTTTTCTGTGGGTGTTTGTTTATCAAAAACAGCATTGATATAACCAAATAGCATAGCTAGTAACGTATTTGAATTTTTATTGCTGTTCATTTTTGGTTTCCTCCTTCCTTAACCTCTCCAGCACCTTTGGATGCTCTTTAAATGGTGATACGTACGATAAATTTTCAAGCAGCTGCAACTTCTGTTTCGATGTCATATTATGCGAAAGCATATTCCGCAGAGATGTTTCAATTTCCTTATCTTTCTGCTGCCGATCATTGCTGATGCGCTGATCCCCATTAAAATCTATGTATATCTGATTCAACGGTATTGATCTTTCAATTTGTTCAAGCACCGCGTCCAGCATTTTGCTGTCACTTCCTAACCTTGCGGATAAGCTTTGAATCAGCGGATGTTCACGATTGATTTCATAGTAATAACCGCCTTCATGATCCTTCATGTGATTCCAAAGATGCACTTCTTTATCATTTGTTTCTTTTTTTCCACGGGTTGTGAATTTGATTTTGCTTTTATTTCCGATATTGTCTATAACATTTGCCAGGTTGGCTCGAACCTCTTCTGGGGGCATTGCATAGGATTTTTTAATATCCAGTGTCCATAGATCATCTAATGTATTCGGAATATCGACTCTGATCCGAGCAAGCTTGGTCAGTTCTCCTTTGCGCATCATGCGGAACCATGTTCCCCAGACAAGCAGGCGCTTATTCCGGTACACATAGAAGCCCTGCAATTTCTGCAGACCTTCTTTTCCCCCTACTGCCTTCAGTTCTTCTGCTGTCAATTTTGATACATGCGGCAGGATATATGGCTGCACCCTGATTTTTGAGCCATGGATGAGATACACCTCCTCCTGCATTGTCTGATCGCTCTTTTTAATCAAAAATGGATCAGCCGGCTGTATGTCAAGTCCGTTAATTGTAATCCGCAGTTTCTGTATGCCAGTTTCGCCAGCCAAGTACCGATGATAGACAAGAGATAGATGATCTCTGACGTCATCAATCTGACGGCCCATTGATTTCGCAAAATCAATACTGCCAGCCTGCAGACGATCTAATTTATTCCAAACTACCAGTGTTCCGCTTTTTAATTCTCTTAATCTGTCAATATTCGGAATTTCATCTGCTTCACCAGAATCATTAAGCGAAAGCAAAGACCATTTACCCGTTTTCTGAACAAAATCAATATCCCAGCGTCTAATCTCAACAGCACCGTTTTTCTTACTAGCAACCGTAAGCCTGCGGCACTGCGAAAGAGAAGCCGTCTTCAAGCCAAGACCGAATCTTCCTAAATCCCCTGAATCTCTTTCGTTCATTGGACTCTGGCTTCCATACTGCATAGCATTTGTCAGCTCCGCCGTATCCATACCAACGCCATTATCTAAAATCGAAATATAAGCTCCATCAAGAGGATAAAATGAGATCTCAGCCAGTGTTGCCTGCGCTGCAATGCTGTTATCAATAATGTCCGCAATAGCCGCCTGCAGAGAATATCCAATTGCTCGCGTTGATTCAATCAGTGTTGGGGCAATAGGCGGTAGATCAATTATTTGCATGTATAATTTCCTTTCGATTATTTGCTTTGATTTGTTCAGCGAGTTTTTTTAATGTCTCACTGCGCTTTGCCTTTGCGAGAGTGCATTCCCAGACAACAATGACATTCCATCCATCCTGCTTCAGAATCTGCATATTCTGCCGATCTCTCTCAACATTTCTTTTCAGTTTCGGAACCCAGTAATCACTATTGCTTTTTGGTATTGAAGCTCTTGGACAGCCGGGATGCTGATGCCAGAAACATCCATTGATGAACACCATTGTTTTATATTTCGGCAGAACAATATCCGGATGACCGGGATATCTTCGATCATTTTTGCGATAGCGGAATCCCTGCGAAAAAAGATATTTTCTCACTATTTCTTCATCGCTGCTGACAGACCGGATGTGCACCATATTTTCATGTCTTTGCTCTTTTGTATGATTATCCATTGTCTTCTTCTGCCCAAATCAGTTTTAAAGTCCATATTTCGTACTTATCTGCAGGACGATCCGGATCCTCAATATAAAGATCAGTCTTCTGGAATGCTACAGCATTGCATCCATAAGCATCGAGCATTTCCTTTGTTATCATGCTTTTTCTTTCCGTATCAGCCGCTGTATTGCTGCATGGAACAACCAAACCTTCTTTTACCAGTCTGCCCTTCAGCCATCTGCCCAGAATCAGTTCATCGCCGACCGCTGCAAATTGTTTGTTGGCAGAGCTTTCTGTATGTGCTAAGAATCCATATCCATCATCCGTTACTGCATAAAACGGAATTTTTTTCTGCGGATAGCCTGGCAGACAAGTAACACTTTTTGATACGCACAGCTGCGTCTCATACCAATTCCGCGGTCCATTTTGCGTCCTCGGTGCGGAATAGCATACATTTAAGTTTGATTTAGTATAGTGCCTGTGATCATCCAGAAATCTATCTGCTTCACTAGGCACCTTCAGACGGATAACAAATGGTTCACCGATTTCATGGCTCTGATACTCAAGAACAGACTGCATTGGAATCTGTGTCAGCTCGTAAAGAGCTCCCCCTTTTTTCTTTATTGGCATTCAGGATCACCTGCTTATCTTCAGTTCAGCTACTCTCCCAGGTTCTGCGGATCAGAATCATAAGGAATGCCGGCAAACGTCTTCAGCACAGCTTCAAATATGATTCTCGCGCCTTCAACCGGCACCGCCATTCCAATCTGTTTTCTCACAGATTCCTTTGAACCGCAGAAAACATATTCATCCGGGAACGTCTGAAGTCTTGCTCTCTCACGATTCGTCAATGCTCTCGGCTCAGTCCAATGATACACATGCGTTCCGCCACCACCTGATCCGGTAATCGTATAGGAAGGACGATCAGGATCAAGTCTTCTGTAAATCTGGCTCAGTCTGGTTTTCTTTACATTAAGTTGCAGCTCCTCCGGCAGATCTGCTGTCCAAGCATTCTGCCCAGGCTTTATATGACGCAGTCTTTCCACTACCCGATTGGCATGAACTGTCCGTTCATTATTTGCGGCATCCTCAGGGATTGGCGGATTCTCTATAGCTTCCCTGCAGTTCTTCTTCTGATACCCTTTTGTACTGGGAATTTTGAATTCATACGGCAGATCGCTGCGAATACCGATGATGATCATTCTGTGTCTTGCCTGCGGAATGCCGTAATCCTCAAATTTATACATGTTCGGATATAAGCGATAGCCGGCGTCGCGCATATCACTTTTTATTATCTCAAAAGCCTTGCCGTCGTTTGCACTTCTGATTCCGCTCACATTTTCAAAGAGAAACCACTGCGGCTGATATTTTTTCAATACCTGAATGCCGTATGAATACAGCGGGCCGTATTTTCCATCAAACCCTTTCTGCTTCCCGACAACAGAAAAATCATTGCACGGCGCGCCGAACGCAAGTGCATCAATCGGCTTTAAGCTGTCCAGGTCAAGCTTATGCACATCTTCACAGATTACACTCTCCGGATCATCAGGACAGATGTTCTTCCGATATGTCTCACATGTCGACGCATCAAAATCATTTGCCCAGCAGTGCACAATCTTCCATTCCGGATCGCCTATATCCGCTGTAATTGCTCCTTTGGCTATACCGCCAGGCCCGCAGAATAACTCACCCAATTTAAAATACATAAGTTTTTCCCTTTCACTTTTCTAAATTGGAGAAATGCGCGGATCCTGTCCAGCACCTCCATTGCAGATACCTCATTGCCGCTGAATATCACTGTGTATTAGCCAGCATTATGCGCTCACAGCTAAATCAATCACCAAAAATTGCTATATTTACACTAATATTGCATAAATTCAGCAAAATATGCTGTATCTTAATCAGTTTATCACCACCTGTTCATTTTCACAATTTTCAATCCTGCGCAGATAAAGACCGCACTTTTTTGCTCTGCCGTCTTGTTTTCCAGACTCCAACAAAAAAAGGCTGCCCCTATTTATTGGAACAGCCTTCAATAACTTCTATTGTAAGTCCCTGCTTACCTCTTCTTGCCGCCTTTGATCCTTTCGTACTCGTCCATGTCAACACGGACATGCACCTTCATATCAGCTTTTTTATTGACCAACAAGCATACCGTCTCCACGTGGCTTGAGTTGACAGGAAGTACGTCTATTGCTCCGGTCGTACACAGAAAGTGGTTAATACCGAAATTTAGCCCACTGGTCGTTCGCAGGAGATGAACAACACCTTATCTCAGCTTCTAAATACTGATTAATTTGCTATGTAAATCCGTCGTATTCACTTACGACTATTTCCAAGCTTCAGCTGCTCCTTGAACGCTTTTGACATTTGCTCTTTACCCTTTGTTGTTCCTAAATCATTTATATTCATCTCACCTTGGAATACCAACTCAAGCACTTTGATATAGGCCTCACCAAGTGCAGTTGTAATCAAACCAGCGGTACTGCCAGAAATCGCTCCGCCAATAACTGTCCCCGCTCCAGGTATAAACTTGAGGATATTTGATACAACAGTTTTTCCTAATACTGTTGCTCCTCCTGTGCCGATAGTTGATGAGATCAAAGCTGTAAGGATACTCTTGTTTACGTCAAAGCCAAAGATTACTGTTATGGACGTGATCATTGTGAGCTGCGTCGGTATCAATAAAGCACAGTCAGAAAACGGGATCGGAGCAGCTCCTTCACCTACCGATGCAACTGCTGCAGTCGCCACAGCTGCCTGTGCGTACCGTTTTTTTTCAGCTAATGACGCTATCTGCACATACTGAAGCGTGTCCATCAGTTCTTCCGGGAGCGCTTCACCCATTACCTTAATCAAAACATCAAGGCCGTAAGACTTTGCTACATAGTC
>CACXDC010000150.1 GCA_902766365.1 uncultured Lachnospiraceae bacterium
AAACCATTGGTTTCATGCTATTTTTATGCCAGTTATTATTGAATTTTCAAGGTGCATAGGCACTTATTCAAGTGCGAAGTTTGAGTCTGTAAGATAATCCCGGAATGTACCTCCCGTTTTCTGTGTAAATACAGTTGAAAAATACTTTTCGTTTAATCCCACATAATCTGCAACACTTTTCAAAGACAGTTCCGGATTTGAAAAATTATCAGTCATAAAACGCTTGGCTCTGAGAATCATATCTGTCTGGGATCCGCTTACCTGCTGCTTCAGATATTCCAGTATCCATGTGAAATAATTGTGAAACCAGCGTTCCAGTTCTATCTTTGTTTCCAGTCTGTCCAATTTTTCGTAATAATTAATTTCCTCTGGAAAAATCTGATAAAAATCTCCATCATATTCCCTGAATTTCAGTGCGATCAGTGCGATCAGGCAGAGACATTCTTCCTTGGCTTCTTCCAGATCCATTTCATTGATTTCCCGGAAAAATCTGGTTTTTTCCTGTACACATGCGGATTCATTAATGTCATACAGAAAGGAAACAAATCTTTCATATTTATCTTTTTCTCTTTTTATATGCTCCGCAATATTCTTCTTTTCCCATTCATTCACAAGTGCCATCCTGCCCGTCAGTGGAGATAACAGCATTAATTCTTCAGCCCGCTCTATCGCTTTCTTAATATCTCCTGCATCTGCCACATCACAGACTGACACTGATACTGTCAGATTCATATAATTCTTCCATACCGACTGCATCTGTTTCAACAGGGCAGAAATATCTTCCCGATAATACTCCGGTCTTGTAACCTGATACAGGAAGATATAGTGCCCTGCACATCTCTTGATCCGTTTTCCATATTTTCTGACCCTCGGAATCTGCATAACCAGCTCCCACATAGGCTCTTCCAAAGATTGCTCCATATCGTCCTGAAAACGCATCGTCTGCTTCTGGAAATCATCAATCTCAAGAATCCCTACCCCATACATACCCGTTTCTGGATAATCATCCGTTTTTTTCTCTGAATCACCATATGAAACGATAATTTCTCCCCTGCCCGGAAAGCACTTTTGCCGAATTCCGCCAAGCACCTGCAAGAGACTCTTCTCATTCATCTCTCCTTTAATCAGGTAATCTGCTGCTCCCAGCCGGAATGCCTCTCTTACAAGATCAAATTCGTTATATCCGGACAAAATTATCGTTACCGGCGCCCTGTTTTCCTCTGCCAGTCGTTTTAACAGTTCAAGCCCACTGATCCCCGGCATTTTTACATCTGTAACCAACAGATCCACAGTGTGATTCTCCATATATTCAAGTGCCTGGTATCCACTGGTACAATCTGCCACAATCTCAAATCCATATTTTTCCCATTCAATCATGGATCTCAGCGTTACCCTCATCAGTACTTCGTCATCAACAATCAATACCTTTATCATTCTTTTCCCTCACCGCAGGCAAAACCAAAACTATTTCTGTATATTCTCCTGCTTCACTGTGAATCTGAATATCACAGGAAGCTCCAAAGTTCAGCTTAAGTCTTGTAATGACATTCTCCATGCCAATACTGGTATTATCATTTTTTTCTCTTATCTTTCCATTTAAAATCTGTTGTATCTGATCTTCCGGCATGCCACACCCATCATCCCATATTCTGAGACACAATCTTTCTTCTGCGCACCGGGCACTAATTTTCAGATGTCCAATTTCATCCTCGGAAAATCCATGCACGATCGCATTCTCTACAAGTGGCTGTAAGATCAGTCTTGGAACCTGAAACTCCATACAGCTCTCATCAATATCATATTCCACATCAAACCCTTCAGAATATCGGATTTTCATCAAATACAGATAACTGTCCAATACCTCGATTTCTTCTCTCAAAGAATAAAAGCTGATATTGCTGCGGAATGAACAGGTCACAATCCGCATCAGGGCCTCTGCCATTTTCTGTATTCCTTCATATTTGGATACCTGCGCCATAAAACGAATCGAATTTAACGCGTTTACCAGGAAATGCGGATTAATCTGTGACTGCAGTGCCCTTACTTCAGCCTCATGCTTTCTTTCCTGAGCCAGTTCTTTTTCCTGGATGGAATTCTTCAGCATACATACCATCTGGTTAAAGGAATGGATCATTTCTCTTATTTCATACTGTCCATCAGGTTCTATGTGTACATCAAAATTACTGTCACGTACCTCTCCCATCCCTTCTACCAGATTATGTACCGGGTTTAATATATTTCTGAGAAAGTATCTGGAAAAGTAATAAAACAGGAGAAACATGATGATCAGGACCGCAAACATATATAAAGCAATCTGATTAATTCTTTTGGTCAGGTCACCGGATGGTATAAAATTAATGATCTTCCATCCTGTATCATCTATCTGCGTTGTCACATATGTATATTTTATTACTTTATTTTCTGCCTCATATCTCTTTACTCTTTGATCAGATATTTCCCTTTCTCTATCTTTCATCTGCCCCAGATACCAGATTTCTTTATCACCGGCATGTCCCTGATAAACGATATCACCACTTTCGTCCGTAATAATTGTCGTTCCAATTATATTTTCCTTCTCAAGTTTTCTGATCAGGTCTCCAATATTACTTCTGTAAAATAATGTTACCATTTCTATCCGTTCTAACCGGTCTATTGTCCTGTCCGGAGAAAGCGCTGCTATAATAATAAACTCCCATTTTCTCTGTCTTGTATACATGAGTGGGACTGTACTGGTATCGTATGTCCCTATCATCACCGTATTCCTTTTTTCTTTTGCCTGCCTATACCATTCACTTTCCTTCATTTCATCTGAAGACTGTTTCAGGTCATCCTTTACATAAGTGCTTTTTCCATCCTTAAAGTACATTTTCATAGAAAGAATATCCTGCTTTGGTGCGGCAGCAATCTGGAATATCTCATCCATCTGATCTATTACATGATTTCTTCTCGCCACATAATTTGTATCTGACTGCCTTGCAAGATCCATAAATATACCATCATCCATATATACCATGTGACTTAACTGTATCGAGGCCTCCTTCACATCGCTCTCCAAAATATCCCGCATGCTTTCCTGGGCACTTTTGATATTGGAAAGCGCTGCATTGCGCACTATCCTGTTCACAACTCCGATCGCGATGATAAAAATAACCAGAACAGGAATTACAATCATGCACAGGAAATTAATATAATATTTCCTTTTCAAAGATACTCTTTTTTGGCTCATTCGTATTCTCTCCATTTTTCATCCACTGATCACCCCTGCGATCACCACACTGGCTATGATCCCGGAAATCGTGGCAAGCAGTGCTCCCGGCAGCGTATATCTGGTCTTCGTGACCTTCGCCGCCAGGAAATAAACGCTCATCGTATAAAAAATCGTTTCCGTACAGCTCATCATAATCGAAGTGACAAGCCCGATATAGGAATCTGTCCCGCAATTTTTGAAAATATCCAGCACCAGCCCGGTAGCAGCCGAAGAAGAAAACATCCTGATAAAGGAAAGCGGCAGGAGCTGTGCCGGAAAGTGCAGATATTCTGAGACCGGCAGGAACAGCTCCTCCAGGAAATCAAGAAAGCCGGAAGACCGGAGTACTCCAACTGCGATCATCAGTGCCACCAGTGTCGGCATGATCCCCACCACGGTTTTCAGCCCTTCCTTCGCCCCTTTTACAAAATCCTCATATATCTTACAGTGACTGGCAAGTCCGTAAGCAATAATATAAAAGACCAGCGCCGGGATGATCATATTCGACAGATTGGTAAGCACAAATGCCATATAAAGGCTCCTGATAGGCTGATTCCTTATCAGTATATGCCGGGTTCCTTCAGATCAGCACCGTTCTGGCATCTCCGGTGAGCGGATTTCGTTTCTCATAATCAAACAGCAGGAAGCCCGGCTTCTCCCACCTTTCGCAGATCTTCTCCGGACAGTTCTCCCACACCGGATAAAAGAAAGCTTCCATATGGGTCATTTTCATCACCTGTTTAGCATGATAGCCCTCATATCCCGTAAGGACCTCCGGCTCCTTCTCTTCCTTTTCATAGAAATCCGCCATTTCCCTGTAATAACAGGTCTGATCAGCCGCAAAGGAGGGCCTGCTCTTGGCATTTTCCCGAAGATAATAATCACAGGTCAGAAGCTCTGTATAAAGGTCTGCTTTTTCCGGCTCCCTTTCCATGGCAAAATCAAGAAGCACCTGATAGCGGTAGCTCCTTGCCGGTGTATTAATAAAATAGCCCTTTTCCTCGTAGTAATCTGCGAGCCTGGAATACATCTGAAAAGGCCCGGAAAAAGCCTGTTCCAGCACCAGCAGTGTTTTCCGGAACTGATTGGAATTGTAATAAAGCTCTACCATTTCCTCGATCCGTTTGAGCCGCAGGATCTCGTCAAAGCTGAGCCACTTCGTATAAAGCACCTCATAGGGCGGCGTACTCTGATAGACGATCCCATACTGCTCTGTCATGTGATGCATAGGCGAGCCCTTCAGCACCTTCAGGAATCCAAGCTGAAGCTGCTCCGGCTTCATGGCATACACCTCATCAAAAGAGCGCCCAAAGCTTTCATAATCTTCATAGGGCAGTCCGGCGATCAGATCCAGATGGATATGGATATTGCCAGGCTCCCGGAGCCTTGCGACCACTCCGGCGATATGTCTCGTATCCGCATACCTGTTGATCTCATGAAGTGTCTTATCATTAGTCGTCTGAATACCGATCTCAAGCTGCACAAGCCCTGGCCGCATCGCAGCAAGTGCTGCAAGCTGCTCTTCATTCATGATATCTGCAGCCACCTCAAAGTGGAAATTTGTGACACCATTGTCATGTTCCCTGATATAATTCCAGATGAAAAGGGCATGCTCCCGGTTACAGTTAAAGGTTCTGTCCACAAACTTTACCTGCGGTACCTTCTTTGCAAGAAAATAAGAAAGCTCCTGCTCCACTTTTTCATGACTCCTGAGGCGCACCTTTCTTTCTATGGAAGAAAGACAGTAGGTACACTGGAACGGACAGCCTCTTGAGGTTTCATAATACAGGATCCTGTTCTCATATTCCTGCAGATCGGTATACAAAAAAGGAAGCTCATCCATCGACAGCTCCCTTCTGCTTCCTGTAAATCCGTCTGGCAGAAGTAATCCCTTTACTCCATGATAATCCTTCTCATCCCTGTAGCAGGAGAGCAGCTCACGGAAGGTTTCCTCTCCTTCTCCTGTCATGATCCCTGTCACATAAGGAAACTGCGCAAGCACTTCATCTCCCTCAAAAGAAACCTCCGGTCCTCCAAGCCAGATATCCCGACCGGGCAGTACCTTGTGGATCTCCGGTAAAAGCTCCTGCACCATCCTGAAATTCCAGATATAGCAGGAGATGCCGACCGCATCCGGCCTTCTCCTGTAAATATCGGAAAGGATCTGCTCCTTCAGATGATTGATCGTATACTCCGCCAGTTCAACGGTATTTTGATATTCCTCCCCTGCATACAGCTTCAGATAATGAATCGCAGGGTTGGAATGGATATATTTGGAATTAATTCCAACCAGTAAAAATTTCATATTACAGACTCTTGATAAACCGGTCGAATGCCTCCTGTCCCTCTGCAGTCCTCTTATAAACGCCTGCATCCTCAAGAACCTGCATGAACACCAGACCGATTTCCTTTTCTATGACAGTATCGATATTTTCCTCATCTATCTTATCATACTTTGCAGAAAATTCCTCTACCCAGTCTGCATGTTTTGCAAGAACCTCATCCTTACGGATATCCTTTCCTGTCAGCACAGCTTCCTTTAAGGCTTCCATCTCACCCTTCAGCCTTGCCGGAAGTACGGCAACTCCCATCACCTCGATCAGACCAATATTTTCCTTCTTGATGTGATGCAGCTTTGCATGGGGATGATACACACCAAGAGGATGCTCCTCTGTGGTAATGTTATTGCGGAGTACCAGATCCAGCTCATATCTGTCATCTCTCTTTCTGGCAATGGGTGTGATCGTATTGTGCTTCTCTCCGTCTGTCTCTGCAAAGATAAAGGCTGCCTCATCGCTGTAGCCTCTCCAGGCATCCAGGATCTTATCTGCCAGTGCAATGATCCTCTCTGTATCCTCTCCGGAAAGGCGGATCACGGACATGGGCCACTTCACAACGCCTGCTGCCACATCCTCAAAGCCGGGAACGGTAAAGCTTCTCTCCACACCAGCTCTTGCCATGGCAAACTCATAATGACCGCCCTGGAAATGGTCATGGCTTAAAATAGAGCCTCCCACGATCGGCAGATCCGCGTTGGAGCCAAGGATATAATGCGGGAACTGCTTCACAAAATCAAACAGCTTGCAGAAGGTATTGTGATCGATCTTCATCGGCACATGCTGTCCGTTAAATACGATGCAGTGCTCATTGTAATATACATAAGGAGAATACTGGAATCCCCACTCACTTCCCTGAATAGTGATCGGGATGATCCTGTGGTTCTGTCTGGCCGGATGGTTCAGTCTGCCTGCATAGCCTTCATTTTCGCGGCAGAGCTGACACTTCGGATAGCTTGACTGCTTCGCATTCCTGGCTGCTGCAATAGCCCTTGGATCCTTCTCCGGCTTGGAGAGGTTGATCGTAATATCCAGATCTCCATATTCTGTAGAGGCGATCCACTTTTTATCTTTCCTGATACGGTATCTGCGGATATAGTCCGTATCACAGCTGAATTTGTAATAATATTCGGTAGCCTTCTTCGGGTTCTCTGCATAGAGTGCGCGGAAGGTGCGGATCACTTCACTCGGTCTTGCGACCAGCATACCCATGATCTTCGTATCAAACAGATCCCGGTAAACCACACTGTTTTCTTCCATCAATCCTGCTTCATATGCATAATCCAGCATTTCGGCAAGGATCCCCTCCAGATCTTCTACAGAAACACATACTTCTTCCTCACTGTCATCGATCTCCTGCAGCTGAAAAAGCTCTAAC
The DNA here is from genome assembly GCA_902766365.1 of uncultured Lachnospiraceae bacterium. GTDB lineage: Bacteria > Bacillota > Clostridia > Lachnospirales > Lachnospiraceae > Suilimivivens. The sequence goes on from CACXDC010000150.1 coordinate 6,962, forward strand.
AGTCTGTTGATGGTATAGATTTTGTCCTCCTCCGGCACAAGTCCGGTCAGGATCCCATATGCTGTCAGCTTCCTGATATTGTCAAAAATCTTTTTCTGTTCCATTTCTTATCTCCCCTGCCTTATAAAACTACCGGGCCGTCTCCGATCTCTACTACATAAAAATCTGCTGCATAACCGATCTTTGCAAGGTAAGCCTCACCGACCTGCTTCTTAAAGGTATCGATCGCATCATCCTCTACAATGCTTACAGTACAGCCGCCAAAGCCTGCGCCGGTCATACGGGAACCGATCACACCGGGAACCTTCCAAGCTTCCTCTACCAGCGTATCCAGCTCGATACCGGTTACTTCATAATCATCGCGAAGGGAAACATGGGAAGCATTCATAAGCTGTCCAAACTGTGCGATATCATTGGCCTCCAGTGCCTTTACTGCTTTCAGGGTTCTCTGGTTCTCATAAACAGCATGCTTTGCTCTTCTGACTCTTGTTTCATCTTTAATAGCAGATTTATATTCTTCGAACTGCTCCTCGCTCAGCTCGCCAAGGCTCTTGATATCTACCACCTTCTGCAGCTCTGCCAGTGCAGTTTCACATTCACTTCTTCTTTCATTGTACTTGGAATCTCCAAGTCCTCTCTTCTTGTTGCTGCAGGCGATCACGATCTTGGCACCCTGCAGCTTCACCGGTGCATAGGTATAGGACAGATCAGATGTGTCAAGGAAGATCGCATGATCCTTCTTACCCATGGCGATAGCAAACTGATCCATGATACCGCAGTTGACACCATTGAATTTATTCTCAGAGAACTGACCGATCAGCGCCAGATCCTGGTTGCTTACCTGGAAACCGAAGAAATCACGGAGGATCGCTCCTGTCAGCACTTCTACGGATGCGGATGAGGAAAGTCCGGAACCATTAGGGATATTGCCGTTTAACAGGATATCCATACCCTGTGGGATCTCAAAGCCTCTTTCTCCGAATGCCCACATAACACCCTTCGGATAATTGGTCCAGTCTGCTTCCTTCTCCGGCTTCAGTCCGTCAAGGGAAGACTCGATCACGCCAAGCTGTTCAAAATTCATGGAGTAGAAGCGAAGCTTTCTGTCATTTCTCATCCTTGCGGCTGCGTAGGTTCCGATCGTCAGTGCGCAGGGGAAAACATGTCCTCCATTATAGTCTGTATGTTCTCCAATCAGATTGACACGTCCCGGTGCGAAAAATACCTTCACGCCTTCTGTGTCTCCAAATACTTTTTCAAATTCCTTTAAAACTGTTTCTTTCATTGCTAACCCTCCATTCACCTTTGTACCCTTATGGTAAATTAATGCCAGTAAAAAAAACAGACAGGTTTGTTATACAAACCTGTCAAAATGTTAACCGTTTATTTTATTTACCTGATTGATAAAATCTTCGATCTGCTTCAGATACTCCTGATTCTTTCTGGTTTCTCCCTGCTGCATCTCCTTGCGGTATGCTGAAGGTGACATCTGCTTTAGCTGCCGGAATGCCTTGGAAAATACCAGCGGATCCGTATAGCCGCAGGAAAGTGCGATACTTTCTACCGGAAGCGCCGTTACCTGCAGAAGCTCTGCTGCCTTGGTCAGCCGGAATACAGAAAGGAACTGCTGGGGTGACATCCCCATGGCCTTTTTAAATAATGTATAAAGATAACTCCTGTTGATGCAGACATAGTCCGCCACATCTGTGATCTTAATGGGATTGCAGTAATTTCCTACGATAAAGTCTACGGCCCGTTTCACGTAGGTGTCTGCCTTGTCATCTTCACCTTTTTCCTCTACCGGTGCGCTTTCTGCGATCAGGGAAAGGAACATCTGAAGCTGTCCGTTCCGGCGAAGCTCATTGGATACTCCGAAGGTATTGTGCTCCAGCATATCCTTTACGGACTGATAGATTTCTTTCCCTTTATCTGTCTTAAATACCGGGCTTGTCAGGGACAGTCCCATGGAATTCAGCACATCCTGTGCCATTGATCCATAAAAGCCAACCCATACATAAGTCCAGGGATCTGCTTCATCTGCCTGATAAAAAGCAAGCTCCTCCGGCGGGATCAGGAAGCCGTAGCCCTGCTCCAGTGGGTATTCCTTGCCTCCAAGCTGAAGCCTTCCCCGGCCACTGACTATATAATGGATCAGATAATGGGGCTTTAAGGCCGGGCCAAAGCTGTGCAGCGGCTCTGTTCTTGACAGTCCACAGCAGTTCACATATAAGCTTCCGCTTTTTTCTCCGGTAAACTCACGCTGATATGCTTTTTCCACACCCGGCTCCTTTCTGCATCCCTGTTATCTTCTTGCTGCTGCCAGAAGCTCGTCTACATTCGTGAATGCCATACCTGTCACTGTATCTGCGCATCCATAATAAATCGTGATCCTTCCCGTATCTGCATCTGCTAGCGCTGCACAGGGGAAGGTTACGTTCGGTACATCACCCACACACTCATAATATTCGTGAGGCGCCAGAATATACTCTCTGGATCTTGCCAGTACCTTCCAGGGTTTCTCCAGATCCAAAAGTGCCACTCCCATACGGTAAACAAAGCCATTGCAGGTCGTGATAACACCATGATAGATCAGAAGCCAGCCTTCCTCTGTCTTGATCGGGATAGGTCCCGGTCCAACCTTGGTACACTGCCATGCAGACTCATCTCCCGGAATCGGTCCCATGATATGTCTGTGATGTCCCCAGAACTCCATGTCCTTACTGAAGCTGACGAAAATATCGCCAAAAGGTGTATGTCCTGTATCACTGGGTCTTGAGAGCAGTGCATACATGCCGTCGATCTTCTCCGGGAATAATACACCGTTTCTGTTATATGGAAGAAATGCATTCTCAAGCTGTACGAATTTCTTAAAATCATAGGTGTAAGCCACACCGATGGTCGGTCCGTGATAACCATTGCACCATGTGATATAATATCTGTCCTCCAGAAAGCAGACTCTCGGATCATAACGGTACTCTCTGTGAAGGATCTCTTCATCTGCTCCTTCAAAATGGATCGGCTCGTCCTCGATCTCCCAGTGGATACCGTCCTTGCTTCTTCCTGCAAAGATATCCATACTGATCGATCTGCTGTCACAGCGGAATACTCCTGCAAAGCCGTCCTCAAACGGAACTACCGCACTGTTGAAAACACTGTTGGAAACCTTGTTTCCGTTTCTTCCGATGATCGGATTTTCACTGTAGCGCCATACCGGCATGGTATAGCCTTCCGGCTTGTCCTGCCATGGGATATTCGGCAGTGATTTCCCAATAATTTTGCTCATACGTCTTCCTTCCCTTGGTAATCCTTCTGTTTATTCTGTTACGTTAAGTTCCCCCTGCCACAGTTCTCTGTCCTGATCCATCAGGGCAACACGGAACGCGCCGGGTTCTACTACCTTATTCATATCACAATTATACAATGCAAGTTCTTCAAAGGCAATCCGTATCCCGGCCTCTTTTTCTTCTCCCGGTTTCAGGAGGATCTTGGTAAATCCCTTCAGTTCACGGACACGTCGTACTACAGAAGCCTGCAGGTCTGTGATGTACAGCTGGGGAACACAGAAGCCTTCCCTGCTCCCTGTATTTTTCACCTTAAACTGAAGCTCCACACCTGTTTCCTGAAGCTGTTCTTCTGTTATTTCCTTCTGCTCCAGCTTCACATCTGTATAGATATATTCTGTATAATCAAGTCCGTATCCAAAGGAAAACAGCGGTGTCTGCTTCTCATCCAGATAGTGCATTGCCTGGTAAGAGCTCTTGTAATTATAATAAACCGGCAGTTGTCCGTTTGCTCTTGGAAGAGATACCGGAAGTCTTCCGGATGGATTTACAATGCCGCGCAGGATCTCCGCAATGGCCTGCCCTCCACAGGGTCCTGGGTAGAAAGACAGAAGCAGGGCATCTGACTCCTTTTCCACTTCATTTATTATCATGGGACGCCCGGCAATCACGATTGTGATCACCTTTTTGCTCTTTGCACGCACCGCCCGGAACAGCCTCATCTGGGCTTCCGGGATATTCAGATCTGACCGGTCCATACCTTCCCCGCAGTCCATATCTAAATGATCAGAAAGTCTGGCTGCACCGTTTGCATCAAAGTCGGCTTCTGTAAACCGGCTGGATGAAGAGCCAAGCACTACTATACTTACATCGCATTTTTCCGCTTTTTCTTCTGCCTCACGGATCATCTCTTCTGATGTCTCTGTAAGATCACTTCCCTTTGCATACAGAACTTCCGCCTCCGGATAGATCCCACAGATCCCCTGATAAACAGTAGTACCTTCCCTGTCCCTGACAGGAGGTGTATAATCCCCAAGCTGGCTGTAGATATCATCTGCATTTGGCCCGGTTACCAGAATACGTCCAGCTGACGTATATGGCAGAACCTGTTCTCTGTTCTTTAACAGGATTACAGATTCTCTGGCAAGCGTAAGAGATTCCGGATATTCTTCATAAGAAAATGCCGGTAATGCCTTTTCCTCTACATAGGGATGTTCAAAAATGCCGGCCTCAAATTTTAATTTCAGAACACGATGTACTGCCTGGTCGATCTCGTCTTCCGTGATCAGTCCCTTTTCAACTGCTTCCTCCAGATGACTGTATGCTTCATCCAGAAGGCCCACGTCAACACCGGCACGCAGTGCCAGTCCTGCTGAAACAGTTCCGTCACCTGTCATTTTATCCAGCCGGTCAATGGCAAGTGCATCTGCCATGACGATCCCGTCAAACCCAAACTCATCCCGCAGGATCTCTGTCAGCAGCTTCCGGTTTGCATGACAGTAAATACCATCGATCTCATTGTAAGCAGCCATGACACCCCTTACCCCGGCTTTTACCGCACTCTGCATAGCCGGCAGATGGATCTCACGCAGTTCATGCTCCCCGATCCGTGCTGCGCTGGCATTTATACCTCCTGTAGATTCACCCTGTGCTGCAAAATGCTTGGCTACGACCTGTACCCCGCCTTCATGCAGACCGGTAATCGCAGCAGATGCCATCCTCCCGCTTAAGAAAGGATCCTCTCCATAGCATTCCTCAGATCTTCCCCATCTGGGATCCCGGAGCATATCCAGCATGGAACACAGTGCCAGGTGGGCACCCATACTTTTTAACTGACTGCCGCATACCTGGTAGCCTTCCCGCAGGATCTCCGGATGAAAGGTAGCGCCAGCTGCAAGATTTACCGGCAGGAGATACCCATCCAGTGCCTGATGCCCGTGAGGACATTCCGAGCTCATTATGACCGGTATCTGAAGTCTTGAATGTTCCATTACATACTTTTGGATCTCATTATACAATTTTATGGCCGTTTCTCCGCAAAGACCATTTTCATAATCTCTCTCTGACCAGGGATCTGAACGGTACAGCCCGTACAGGGCTCCAAGTCCTCCGCAGTTTTCCACTTCCTGATAAAACTCATCCTTCAGAGTGACTGTGTCATTCTTTCTGTCATAGATCCTGAAGCCATACAGCCTCTGATTCAGCTGACCTGCCTTCTCCTTCAGAGTCATTTCCCGGAGCAGCAGATCTGCACGTTCTCCTGCACTCTTCTGTGGATCCATCCATGGTCTGTTCTGTTTTTTCATACTCATTTCTCAATATCCTGCAATTCTGCTTCCAGCAGTTCCCCATTTATGCCATGGGCACAGATCCCATGGAAATCCAGCTCTTTCACACCTCTGAAATACCCCCATGTATTCTCACCCGGCTTCTTGTTTACCTTTTCTGCTGAAGGGGAAACATCTATGCAGTTTTCTCCTTTTAAATATCTGTTCTGGCTCTTTTTAGCCTCAAAGATCATGCCATCGATCATCACATGAGCAATATTCTGTCCGCCACCTACCATGGCAATCACATGCTCAGCCTGACAGATGATATGGCTGATCATAATATTTCTTATATTTTCCTTAAGATGGCGGTCAGGTATGGGATCCTTATAGATTGGAATATCATGCTCCACACCTACAAAGCAGATCGGCTCTCCATTCCCCCACCAGTTTCCTGCCTTAACACTGGTCTCGATGATCAGATCTGAAAGAATGACATTTTCCACCAGTCCGGTTCCTTCACTTGCCATCAGGCAGACACCTCTCTGACATCTGCGAAAGATACAGTTTGTCACTGTTACATTCCTGACAATACTGTGCATATATCCAATGGAAACTGCTTTGGAGCAGGATTCCAGAATACAGCCGGAGATCACCACATCCTCACAGGGTACATCCCAGTTTGTGATCCCGGAAAGGGCGATACAGTCGTCACCGGCTGTGATCCTGCAGTCTTTGATCATGATACGGGAGCATCCACAAAAATGCATGCCATCATTGTTAGGTATCGTAAGATCGTTCTCGATATCCAGACCGATGACCCGGATATTTTTGCACTGGTTAAAGGAAAATGTCCAGCATGGCGCATCTTTAACGTGGAAATCTTTCATTTCCATATTGCGGCAGTTCTGGAAATAGATCGGCTGATAGGATCTCTCATCATATTTTCTGGTACATTCCTGCACCTGCTCTTCTGAGAATTCCTTTCCGTATGCAGGAATCTCTCTTTCTTCTTTAAAGAACGCCCTGGCATTCAGATCCAGCGTTCCTTCTCCCCCAATATACAGGCCATCACTTTCAAGACTGTAAAAAATGGGATTGATCATCTTCATTTCATTATGTATGATCGGAAGAACATCATAGTCATCTATATTTCCGGAGGCCTGCAGTACCGCTCCTCTCTCCAGGATCAGGCGAACACCTTTCAGGTTGATCGTTCCTGTAAGATAGGTTCCCTCTGTCACTATCAGTTCCGCATTTTCTTT
>CACXDC010000151.1 GCA_902766365.1 uncultured Lachnospiraceae bacterium
AATAACAGGAAAAAAGCAAATACAAAAGACAAGGCAAAGAAGAAGTAAGAGAGCTGTCGGGAGTGATCCTGACAGTTTTTTATTATTCCTCCCGTTTTTTCTAAAACGGCAGGAATAATTCTCCATGGTCATTAATTCTGCCTGGACTGTACGTATAATAGAAGCAGATACAAAAATACAGAGTAAAAGAAAAACTCCCTTACGGGAGCTTCATCACACAATGTGATTCCGGTTTTACGGCAATTTCGCTGAAAGCTTATTTGAACCTACTCTGTTATGTTCTGGTAATGAACAGCTTCATCATATGCCAGACCATGGAAAAGTCAAGATGGGAGAGTCAAATATGAAAGTTATTGAAAACAAAGGTGATTATTATCTGGGACTGGATGTCGGCACCAGTTCAGTTGGATGGGCTGTAACAGACAGTAATTATAAACTGAAACGCTTCAAGGGCAAAGACATGTGGGGCGCACGTCTTTTTGATGAAGCAAGCGATGCTTCAGAAAGAAGAACAAATCGTGAAGCCAGAAGGCGTCTGGCAAGGCGTAAAACTCGTCTGCTGCTTCTGGAAGAATTATTCCAGGATGAGATAAACAAGACAGATCCCAATTTCTTTATCCGTATGCATGAAAGCAGCCTGTATCCGGAGGACAAAACAGATAAGACATGCCGTTTTTCACTGTTTAATGACCATGATTTTACAGATGATGATTATCTGACCAAGTATCCGACGATTTATCATCTAGAGAGCGAATTGATCCATGATGATCGGCCGCATGATGTCAGACTGGTATTCCTGGCACTGCACAGTCTTCTGAAGAGCAGAGGACATTTTCTGTATGAAAACACCGGTGATACCGGCATAAGAAAACTGGATGATGCATTGGATGACCTTAACAGCATTCTTTCGACCTATGATCTGGAATTTCATCCTGCTGACAGAGAACAGTTTGATGCTGCTCTTACCGCTGAGACAACAATAACAGTAAAGAAAAAAGAGCTGAAGAAAGCTTATGGAAAGATTGAAGGGTCTGAAAGTCCCATGGTTGATCTTTCTCTTCTGATTGATCTGCTTGCCGGAGCTTCCGTTGACCTCAGTAAAATGTTTCCTGGAATCAATAAAGAAGATCTGGACAGCAGTAAAATTTCTCTTGATCAGGATCTGGACAGTTTGATGGACAATCTTTCTGCCGTACTGCAGGATCGGATTGATATTCTGAGCTGTGCCAAAGATGCTTTTGACATTGCCCGCTTAAGCCTGATGCTTGGAAGTTTCAGCTATATCTGTGATGCAAAAGCAGCTCAGTACAATGAAAATAGAAAAGAGCTGACGGCATTCAAGAGGTGGGTTAAAACCAACTGCAGAGATCATTATCGTGAGATCTTCCATAAATACAGTGATTCATCAGAGAAAAAGGAAAAGCCGGTAAATAACTTTGCGGCTTATATGAGCAATGAACAGGATATATCCTGCAGCCAGGAAAATTTCTGCAAGTATCTGCGTTCACTTGATTGCCTTAAACCAATGAAAGAAGACACTGATTCTCTGATTTCCGGTATCTACAGGAAGATTGAAGAAAATACATTCTTTCCAAGACTGAGAACATCAGTAAACCGGTTTGTACCTTATCAGCTGGAATTGAAAGAAGTAACGGCGATTCTGAAAAATGCGGAAGTATATCTTCCCTTTCTGAAGGTCAAGGATGAAAATGGCCTTACCGTTTCAGATAAAGTAATCAGCACATTTAAGTTCAAGATTCCCTATTATGTCGGTCCTCTTGGCAGAAATGCCGCAAATGGCTGGGCTGTACGGACAAATGAAAAAATCTATCCATGGAATTTTGAAAAGGTTGTTGATACGCAGAAATCAGCAGCAGCTTTTATGGATAAGCTTGTGGGCAGATGTACATATACTTATGACAGAGTTCTGCCGGCAAATTCTCTGCTCTACAGTAAATTTGAAGTGTTGAATGAAATCAATCCTCTCAAAATAGACAATGAGCCGATCAGCGTTGAACTGAAGCAGAAGATCTATGATGATCTCTTCCTGCATTCCAGGAAAAAGGTGACAAAGAAATCAATTACAAAATATTTTCTGGCAAATGGCTTTATTACAGATGGACAGCAGGTAAGCGGGGTGGATGATCAGATTAAATCTACCTTGAAGCCATACCATGATTTTGAAGTAATTCTCAGCCGTACGCATGATGAAAAAATGGTGGAAGAACTGATTGAAGGTGCGACGGTTTTTGGAGCAGATACCGTAATGCTGAAGAAATGGCTGCAGCAGAACTATGGAGACCGCCTCAATGCCGGTGATATCCGCCACATCTGCAAACTGAACTATAAAGACTGGGGAAGATTATCAAAGACTTTCCTGCATGATATATTTTCTGAAAACGAAGACGGGGAAGTATTCTCAGTCATTGATCGTCTCTGGAATACGAATCACAATCTGATGCAGCTGATGAGCAATGACTATCAGTTTGCTGAAAATGCCAGACAGTACAGAATTGAACATTATGGGATCAGTGATAATATTCAGGATCGTCTTGAAGAGATGTATATTGCACCGGCAGTGAAGCGCAGTATCTGGCAGACCTACCGTATTGTTGAAGAAATATCTCATATTGAAAAGAGTGCTCCGGCCAAGATTTTTATTGAAATGGCCCGGACAAATTCCAAGGAAATGAAGAACAAGCGCACTGAGTCCCGCAAGAACCGGCTGCTGAAACTGTATGAGTCATGTAAGAATGATTTTCCTGAGCTCTATGATTCGCTTCAGAAGGAAACAGACGAATCTCTGCGCAGAGACAAGCTGTATCTGTATTACACCCAGTTCGGCAAATGCATGTACTCAGGAGAGCCAATTGACCTGACAGCGGCTCTTGCAAACAATAAGACATATGACATCGATCATATCTTTCCGCGTTCCCGCATCAAAGATGACAGCCTCGATAATCGTGTACTTGTTCAAGCAGATCTGAACCATGACAAGGGCAATAACTATCCAATTAAATCTGATATTCAGACCAGGATGCATTCCTTCTGGACAATGCTTCATAGCCGCAATCTGATTTCAGATAAGAAATATTCCAGATTGACAAGGACAACAGGGTTAACAATTGAAGAGCTTTCGTCATTTGTAGCAAGACAGCTGACAGAGACACAGCAGTCAACACTGGCTTTAGCGCGGGTTCTGCAGAAAATATTCCCAGATACAAAGATCGTTTATTCTAAAGCAGGCAATGTTCATGACTTCCGTCAGACGCCTTCAACAAAGGAAAAATTCAAGGATATTCACTTTCCCAAGTTCCGTGATGTGAATGATCTTCATCATGCAAAAGATGCTTATCTGAACATCGTTGTTGGAAATGTTTATGATACGAAGTTTACGTCTCAGTTCTTTAAGGACATTGTTCATCAGAATTACAGCTTGAATAAAGTCTTTGACTATGACACACCAA
>CACXDC010000152.1 GCA_902766365.1 uncultured Lachnospiraceae bacterium
AGACCATTCATAACAGGCATTCTGACATCCATCAGGATCGCATCATAATAACCTTCTGGGGAGGAAGCAAAGCGTGTTACGCCTTCTGGCAGCGGGGATTCTGAAAAGCTGTCGGTCTACAATCTGTTAGATGAACTGGTGCCTCTGATTGTCAGGGGAATGACTACAGAGGAAGCCCAAAAGGCCTGCATGCCGGTAATCGAAATGCTGGGAATTAGCCACAGACTGAAGCATAAACCATCCGAACTTTCCGGAGGACAGAAGCAGCGTGTATCTATCGCAAGGGCACTGGTAGGGGAGCCTGCACTCCTTCTTGCGGATGAACCGACAGGTGCGCTGGATACCAGCAGTGGAAAGGATGTGCTTTCCCTGTTTGCAAGGCTCCATGAAATGGGAAACACGATCGTGATGATCACTCACGATCTGAATGTGGCCAAAAGTGCCCAGAGGATCGTGCACATTGTTGACGGGTGCCTGAGCTGGAAATGAAATGATGCAGGAAAATATCTTGACAGACAGAAAATACAGGTGCATATTGAAAAAAACGGATGGAGGAGACAATATTATGGAAGAAAAAAAGGTAAACATCCGGGTAGCTTCCCCAGAGGATGCAGAGAAGCTGCTTGCTATTTATGCACCTTATGTAGAACATACTGCGATCACTTTTGAGTATGATGTTCCTTCTCTTCAGGAATTCCGGGGAAGGATCTGCCATGTGCTGGAGAAATACCCCTATCTGGTTGCGGAAGTGGACGGTCAGATCACGGGTTATGCTTATGTAGGTGTTTTTCATGACAGAGAAGCCTATGACTGGTGCGTGGAGACGTCTATTTATGTAGATCAGAACTGCAGGAAAATGGGAATTGGCGGAAAACTGCACCATGCACTGGAAGAGGTGCTGAAGCTGCAGGGAATCCTGAATCTGAATGCCTGCATTGCCTATCCGGAAGAAGAGGATGAATACCTGACTAAGAATAGTGTGGAATTCCACAGACATCTTGGCTATGATATGGTCGGAGAATTTCATAACTGCGGCTACAAATTCGACAGATGGTATCATATGGTCTGGATGGAAAAAATGATCGGTGAGCACAGAAGCGGGCAGGATTTTCCAAAGAAGTTCCCACAGATCAGGGAAGAGGCAGAAAAGATACTTTCAAAGCAGTAACAAATAGAGAGAATAATAAAATCCCAGATGGACATCTGATAACGAAGTCACAGATTCATCTGGGATTGTTTTGCTTTTTCCTGTATTCTGGTACAGATCCGGATCAGGCAAGAACGAAGCCCTTGCCTTTCAGATATTCTTCAACCTCGAAGATCTCGTTGGTATGCAGGATCAGGACAGGCTTGCCGGTATCACGGTTAAAGCACAGATAAATGTAGTCAACATTGATATTGCCTGCTTCGAGAGAAAGAAGAAGCTGGTTCAGATTGCCGACCTTATCTTCCAGTTCTACGCCGATCACATCATTGGAACGGCAGAGATAGCCGCCATCCTTCAGAGATGCGAGAGCTTTTTCTGTATCAGATACGATCAGACGCATGATCCCGTATTCAGGCCCGTCGTTGGTAACGGAACCGAGAATATTGATATTGGCATTCTGGAGGATCTGGGTGATATCCTGAAAGGTTCCCTTTTTATTTTCAGCGAAAATAGCAACTTGTTTTAACATGATGGTGTTCCATACCTTTCTGCATGATTCCATGCAAATCATATCATAGCATATAACCGGATTTTTTTCAAAAGTAAGTTATGACTGACTTTGGACAGTGTCCCGGCATTGGTTTATAGGTTGGCAGATTTTGACTGCAAGGAAGCGATAAGAGCATCTTTCTTTGCAATGATGGCATCTTTTTCAGCAATGACAGAATCTTTTTCAGCAATTACTGCAGCGTTCTCTTCAAGCAGAGCTTTCTGCGAGTCCACCTCCTTCTGCAGTTCGTCGATCATATATCTGACAGTATTCCTGTCCAGTTCCCGTAATTCCTCAGAAAAGAAACCCATAACATTCTCC
>CACXDC010000153.1 GCA_902766365.1 uncultured Lachnospiraceae bacterium
AAGGGAATGTAACTGGTTCTTGAATCTCTTTACATTGTTTTCGGTAACGATCCTCGGATGGATGTGATTCTTGATCGCATAGTTTTCGGTAGGAAGTCCGAATGCGTCCCAGCCCATGGGATACAGAACATTGTAGCCCTGCATTCTTCTCTTTCTGGCTACGATATCCAGTGCCGTATACGGTCTTGGATGTCCTACGTGAAGTCCCTGTCCTGAAGGATAAGGGAACTCAACCAGTGCATAGTATTTCGGTTTGGTAAAGTCATCTGATGTCTTGAAAGCCTTCTCATCGTCCCAGACCTTCTGCCATTTGGACTCTACTTCTCTGTGATTATATAATTCAGCCATTGTTAACTCTCCTCTCATCATGGCATAATAAACCAATCACAATTTTACCTACTCTCAGTGGCATTGTCAAGAAAAACAAACGGTACTGCACCTGTGCGCAGCACCGTTTTCTTTTGGGACACATACCCCCATATGTGCCCTCTTTTCCTTCTCTAAAAAGACCCCCGTCTTTTATTCTTCATTTCCTTCTGCCACCTTGGCTGCTCTTGCTGCTACTTCCTTTTCCTGAATATCAGAAGGTGTCTGCTCATAGCGTGCAAATTCATAGGAATAATCTCCTCTTCCTCCTGTCATGGATCGCAGATCCGTGCAGTATCCGAACAGTCCCATCATCGGGATATCTGCCAGGATTTCCTGGCTTCCTCCTGCTACCGGATTCATGCCAAGTACTCTGCCTCTTCTCTTGTTCAGATCTCCCATAACATCTCCGGTATAGGAATCCGGTACGATAACCTTAAGTGACATGATCGGCTCCAAGAGGATCGGTCCTGCTTCCATAAAGCCCTTCTTAAATGCCTGTTTCGCAGCAGTCTTGAATGCCATTTCCGAAGAATCTACCGGATGATAGGATCCATCATAAAGAACTGCCTTAACTCCCACAACCGGATAGGCTGCCAGAGGCCCTTTCACGACTGCTTCCTGGATACCCTTTTCCACAGCCGGGAAATAGTTCTTTGGAACAGCTCCGCCTACAACCTCCTGCTCAAATACATAAGGCTTTTCCAGATCACCGGAAGGACCAAAACGCATCTTGACGTGTCCATACTGTCCATGTCCGCCGGACTGCTTCTTATACTTGTATTCCACATCAGAGGTTTTCTTAATGGTCTCACGGAAGGCTACCTTAGGCTTACTCAGTTCGATCTCAACCTTATATTCATTCAGAAGCTTGCTTGCGATCACCTCCAGGTGAAGATCGCCCATGCCATACAGGAGCATCTGTTTATTTTCAGCATCATTGACATATCGCATGGTCAGATCTTCATGAGAGATCTTCTGAAGAGCCTGGGAAATCTTATCAACATCACCTTTATTCTTAGGTTTATACCTCATATATGTATAAGGTATTGGCAGTTCCCATTTACCATACTTGATCGTCGTGGCCTTGGTGGATAAGCTGTCACCGGTCCTTGCCGCTGTCAGCTTGGCAAGTGCTCCGATATCACCTGCATGAAGCTCTTTGACCTCAATTGCTTTGCTTCCCTGCATCACATACAGCTTGCTGATCTTCTCTTCAATGTCCTTATCTACATTGTAAATCACATCATCTGCCTTCAGTACACCGGAGTTCACCTTGATCAGGGAATACTTTCCGATAAAGGGATCCACGATTGTCTTCCAGATGTAAGCAGATTTTGCTTTGGAGAAATCATAGTCCGCATGATAAATATCACTGGTCTTCATGTTGATACCGGCTACCACTCTGTTCTCCGGGCTCGGGAAATACTTGATGATATCATCCAGCAAGGTATACATACCCTGGCACAGTGTGTTGGAACCCATTGTCATGGGAACGATACTGCCATCGCAGACATTGATCCTGAGGGCTGCTCTGATCTCTGCCTCTGAAAATACCTCTCCGTTAAAATAGCGTTCCATCATATCTTCACTGGTTTCTGCCACAGATTCCATCAGGGTATCACGGCAGATCTGGAGATTTGGTTTGCTATAATCCGGTACCTCACATTCCACAACTTCCTTGCCCTGCCAGCGGTTACCGGTTTCTGTAATGACATTGATATAACCGACAAACTTCTCATTCTCACGGATGGGAAGGTGGAACGGTGCCATCTTCTTGCCAAACATGGCTGTCATATCTTCCACTACCTGGCGGAAGGAAGCATTGTCCACATCCATATTGCTGACATAAATCATACGTGGCAGTTTGTACTTCTCGCACAGATCCCATGCTTTCTTCGTACCGACTTCCACGCCGGCCTTGCCGTTAACCACGATGATCGCCGCTCCGGCAGCGCTGATACCTTCTTCCACCTCACCGACGAAATCAAAGAAACCGGGAGTATCAATGATATTGATCTTATTGCCTGCCCATTCGATCGGGATCACGGAAGTACTCACTGAAATTTTACGTTTCTGCTCTTCCTTGCCAAAATCGCTCACTGTATTTCCGTCATCTACTTTTCCAAGGCGGGAAGTGATGCCTGACAGATATGCCATAGCTTCAACCAGACTGGTCTTGCCGCAGCCACCGTGTCCCAGCAGGACGACATTACGAATCTTGTCAGTAGTGTAAATGTTCATATTGTTTCCTCCGTTTTCTGTTATTTTGGGCATTTTAACAATATTTGAATTTAAAATCCTGTTTTCAAAGAAAACCCATGAGTACATTTTACTAAAATAATCTGATTTTTTCAATACTTTTTGTTAATTAAGTATACATATCAATATTGTCAGGAGTATTTTCCATCTCTTATACATTCCAGTTGAATTTCGTACTTTAAAGTGCTATATTACCTTTAGTATTTTGTACCCGGAAAGGAAGAGAATCATTATGGAACATCAAATTACCTGTGGCTTTATCGGTCTTGGCCTGATCGGCGGTTCAATCGCAAGGGCTCTTCGCCAGTATCATCCGGATTACCGGCTGATCGGTTATGATGTCAACCAGGCTGCAACTGCTCTTGCTGTTTCCGAGGGTGTCCTCGATCTGGCGCTTCCCGATATTGGCAGTGAATTTTCTTCCTGTAACTATATCTTCTTATGTGCACCGGTATCCTTTAATGACGAAAACCTTCTGACTCTGAAAACTTATCTGTCTAAGGACTGCCTGCTTACCGATGTCGGCAGTGTCAAATCTGATATCCATAAGCACATTAAGGATCTCGGCCTGGAGGATCAGTTTATCGGTGGCCACCCCATGGCAGGCAGTGAACGGACAGGGTTTGCCAATTCCAAAGCACTCCTTCTGCAGAACGCCTATTATATCCTCACTCCTACCACTTCCGTAAAGAAGGAATGGATTGAAAAATACAGAGAGCTTGTTACCTCCCTGAAAGCCATTCCCCTTGTGATCACCTGTGAAAAGCATGATTACATCACGGCTGCCATCAGCCATCTGCCTCATGTAATCGCTGCTTCCCTTGTCAATCTTGTGAAGGAGGAAGATGGCAGTGAAGGCCTGATGAAGATGATCGCTGCCGGCGGCTTCAAGGATATTACAAGGATTGCTTCCTCTTCCTCTGATATGTGGCAGCAGATCTGCCTGACCAACAGAGATAATATCCTTACTCTGCTCGACCATTATATGACAGCCCTTTCTGCGATCCGTGCAGAGATTTCTGATGCAGATGGTGAGCGGATCTATGACTTTTTCCGCAGTGCCAGGGAATACCGGGATTCCTTCATCAATGCTTCCAGTGGTCCCATCAAGACCTCTTATACACTCAGCATTGATATTGCCGACAGAACCGGTTCCATCGCAAGCGTGGCTGCTATCCTGGCAGACCATAATATCAGTATCAAGAATATTGGTATCCTCCACAACAGGGAACAGCAGGAAGGTGCCCTGAATATTGAATTTTATGCTGAAGAAAGTATAGAAAAGGCAGCCGCCATCCTTTCGGAAAACGGCTACCTCATCCATGAGAAATAAAAACTGAAAATAAATCTGAATAAAACTGAAAATGAAAGTCAGAAAATGCAGGCCACATGACCTGCATTTTTTCGTTATCTGTATTAATGCCCTGCAAATTTTTCCGATTCCCTGATCCTCGCAAGGGCTCTTGCCATAGCAGCCCGTGTCATATGATATTCCCGGATACTCTGCTTCTGGCGCAGCCGTTCATTTGCTCTTTCAAGTGCCTCTCTGGCCCGGTTTTCATCAATATCCTCCGGTCTTTCTATCGTATCTGTCAGAAGCACTACTCTGTTATTAGCTACCTGGCAATAGCCACGTCCTACTACCACACTGGTAAAAGCCTCTCCTTCTTTCTTCCGGAATCTGGCTTCACCTTCTGTCACAGCGATCATAAGCTCTTCATGATGTGCCATGACAGCCCTTTCTCCATCTGGTGCCGGAATGATCAGTGAATTACAAAGTCCCTCATAAAAGACTCCATTACTGGAGATCATTTTCAAATAAAAATCTGACATCACAAGCTCCTTTCAAGACCGTCTGCTGACATCTGCCTATACACTGCTTTCCATCGCTTTCGCTTTTTCTGCCACATCTTCAATCGTTCCGACGTTAAAGAAGGCTGCTTCCGGATAAGCATCTGCTTCTCCGTTAATGATCGCCTGGAATCCACGGATCGTATCCTTAAGCGGTACGTATTTCCCGGGAATACCGGTAAAGTTTTCTGCCACATGAAAAGGCTGTGAAAGGAATCTCTGGATCTTTCTCGCCCGGCTTACTGTCAGCTTATCCTCTTCGGAAAGCTCTTCCATGCCAAGGATGGCAATAATATCCTGCAGTTCCTTGTATTTCTGCAACATCTCCTGTACCTTTCTTGCGGTTTCATAATGCTCCTGTCCTACTACATCTGCTTCCAGAATACGGGAAGAGGATTCCAGCGGATCTACTGCAGGGTAAATACCCTGTTCCACGATCTTTCTGGACAGAACGGTTGTTGCATCCAGATGGGCAAAGGTGGTTGCCGGTGCCGGGTCAGTCAGGTCATCTGCCGGCACATAAACTGCCTGTACAGAAGTAACCGATCCCTTTCTGGTAGAAGCGATCCTCTCCTGCAGTTCTCCCATTTCGGTAGCCAGTGTGGGCTGATAGCCTACTGCTGACGGCATACGTCCAAGCAGGGCAGATACCTCACTTCCGGCCTGCACATAACGGAAGATATTATCTATAAACAAAAGTACATTCTGGTTCATTTCATCACGGAAATATTCGGCCATGGTCAGACCTGTTTCCGCTACTCTCATACGGGCTCCGGGGGGCTCATTCATCTGTCCGAACACAAGGGCTGTCTTTTCCAGAACTCCAGATGCCTTCATTTCCGTCCACAGATCATTCCCTTCCCTGGAACGCTCACCAACACCGGTAAAAATAGAATATCCGCCATGTTCTGTGGCAATATTCCGGATCAGTTCCTGGATCAGGACAGTCTTCCCAACACCGGCACCACCAAACAGTCCGATCTTGCCGCCTTTTGCATAAGGAGCAAGCAGATCGATGACCTTGATACCAGTCTCCAGTATTTCAACTACAGGACTCTGCTCTTCGAAGGTTGGCGGTTTTCTGTGAATACACCATTTCTCACTGTCTGTAACCGCATCTCCTCCATCAATGGTCTCTCCAAGGACATTAAACAGTCTTCCCAGTGTCTTTTCTCCAACAGGAACCGTAATTCCGGCTCCTGTCGGCGTCACTTCCATATCTCTGCAAAGACCTTCACTGGCTGACAGCATGATACACCGTATCACATTATTGCCAAGCTGCTTTGCCACTTCCATGACACATTTTTTTCCCTGGTTTTCTACTGTCAGTGCCTCTTTAATATGGGGGAGCGGTCCCTTTTCAAACTGTACGTCAACTACAGGTCCCGATATCTGTATGATCTTTCCTTTTTCCATCACACATTCACCTCTTTTATTCTCTGCTGCAGCCTCGCAGCCCGTTTCTTCTTCGCTTCTCTCTTCTTTTTCTGTGCCCGTGCACCACTGGAGACCTCCGTGATCTCCTGTGTGATCTGTGCCTGCCTTGCCCGGTTATACATGATATTCAGATCATGTAACAGCTTATCCGCATTATCCGTAGCGGCTTC
>CACXDC010000154.1 GCA_902766365.1 uncultured Lachnospiraceae bacterium
ATTCGGAAATTGATGAAAGATATTATAGAATGATGGGGGAAAGTGTTGGAGATACATATACCTTAATGTTTAACGATAATGAAAACAGGACGGTAATCCGAACTGGATATTTTAATTTTTGAGGTGAGTAAAAATGATTGTAAAGCAGATTAAATTATCTTCACAGGCTAAAGAGCGGTTAAGCAGATTAAAAGGTAAAACAGGAATTAAAAATTGGAATGTTTTATGTAGATGGGCATTCTGCTATTCGTTAAGCGAAAATACGATTCCTACAGATGTGAATATTAATTCGGATAGTAATGTTGAAATGTCTTGGTATACTTTTGCGGGTGAATATAGTGATATTTATGATGCGTTGATGAAGGCTTGGTGCTTATGCTGTGGGTTAACGATTGATGAAGAAACATTATCCAAATATTTTAAACTGCATTTGGAAAGAGGAATAGCATATTTATCTGGAACGAATTTTATAAAAAGCATTGATGATTTATTGGATCTAGCTATAGAGGAAAAATAATGGGAATGTATTTGGATTATAATGCGTCAGCACCTATTGATATTCGTGTTTTAGATGAAATGATATCAGTATATAAAAATGCATATGGTAATGCGGACTCTAGAACACATTCATATGGTGAGAATGCGAGAAAAGTTACAGACTTGGCAAGAGAGCGAGTGGCAAGTCTTCTTGGAGTTGAAAAAGGTGAAGTTTTTTTTACAAGTGGTTCTACTGAGAGTAATAATATTGCAATTTTGGGACTTAGGGAATATGCAGAAAAAACTGGAAAGAAACATATAATTACAACAGCGATAGAACATAAAGCTGTTTTAGAAACCGTGAAGAGTTTGCAAAGGACTGATTTTGAGGTAGAGATAGTAAAGCCAGATGTAACTGGACGAATAAATCCTAGTCAAATTATAGATCATGTACGGGAGGACACTTTGCTAGTTAGTGTTATGCATGCAAACAATGAAACCGGTATTATTCAGCCTGTAGACATAATTGGCAAAGAGCTTGAAAAAAAGAATGTACTATTTCATGTAGATGCGACCCAAAGTTGTGGTAAACTTGTAGAGGAAATACGAAATTTGAAATATAATATGCTTTCTTTGAGTGCACATAAATTTATGGGGCCGCAGGGAGTAGGCGCATTAATATTACGGAAAAATAAGTATAAACTGCCTCCAGTTAAAAACATTATGTATGGAGGACAGCAGGAGCGTGGTTTAAGACCAGGAACTACACCAGTAGCATTAGTTGCGGGAATGGGGAAGGCATGCGAAATTGCAGAAAAAGAATATAGGAAGAACAGTAGAAAGTTAAAGCATATAAAGTTAAGCGTTATGAAAACATTGGAAGATAGTGGTATTGATTATGTTGTGAATGGTGACCAGCGCTATTGCTTAGATAATACATTGAATATTAGCTTTACAGGTGTGGAATCAGAGGCGCTTATGATATCGAGCAAGGCGTATTGCGGAATTTCTAATGGTTCAGCGTGTACTTCACATGATTATAGACCAAGTTATGTTTTAACTGAAATGAATTTGGATGATAAAAGAATTTCTGAAGCGGTGAGAATAAGTTGGGGGGCTGATTCTAAAGAAGATGAGGTGGTTGAAAATGTTGGTATGTTAATAGAAAATGTAAAAAAAATGATATAATATGCAAGAATAACCAATATTATGGAAAAGACAAACAGATAATGTAGTAATAGATAAATGCGAGTATATATCAAGAGTTTTTGAATATGGGAAATGAAGGCAAAAAGAATAGAAAAATAGAGAAAAGGATGGTGAGATGGATGTATTTAGAAAAGATTCACATAAAGAATTATAAAGCAATTGAATCATTGGATATTGATTTAAAATCTGGAGTGAATCTCCTTATTGGTGATAACGGGGCTGGAAAAACTTCTGTATTAGAGGGAATTGCTGTAGCTCTTGGGGGAATGTTTGTTAATGTGGCAGGCGTTAGCACAAAGAATATTGTAAAAGATGATGTACGTTTGAAAATAAAGCCGATCGGGGATTCATCTACGGCCATTGAATATTGTGAACCAGTTTCTACCGGATGCACATTGTATATATCTGATGAGCAGGAGTTTACCTGGAGCAGGATAAAGGAAGAAGTGTCATCTACACATACCAAAATTGATGATAAAAGTGTGTGTATATGGATGAAGAAGCTGACAAATAATTCGAAAACAGTTTTGCCTTTGATCAGTTTTCAAAGTGCTGCCAGGGCATGGAGAGTCAGAAGAGGCGATTTTGGAACAGAGTTAAAGAAAAAACTAGATGATAGAAGATGCGGATATATTGGGTGTCTGGACTCGTCCATGGATGTAAAATCCATTCAGCAATGGTGCCTTAAACAGGAAGTTATGGCTTTAAATAAAGGAACGGTTCAGGAATATAAAATGTTTAAAAATATAGTAGCTTCATTTATGAAAGAGATAAATGAACTTGATAATATTCCGGTTATTTACTATTCCCTGCAGTTTGATGAACTGGTTTATAAAGATAAAAGGACAGAAATGCCCATCTCAAAGCTGAGTGCGGGCTATCAGTCGTTACTGTGGATGATCATGGATCTGGCATACCGTGTTTGCATACTGAATCCTGAACTGGCAGGTAAGGAGCAGATTAATGGAGTGGTGCTTATAGATGAGATTGATTTGCATTTGCATCCAAAGTGGCAATGGAATGTGATTGAAGCTTTGCAGAAAACGTTTGAAAATGTTCAGTTTATTATAGCAACGCATTCACCTATTGTAATATCTTCGTCAAAAAAGGCAAATTTAATTCTTCTGGATGATGACCAGAAAGTAAGCTATTTGCCAGATTGTTATGGGTATGAGGTTGAGGATGTACTATGTTATCGTCAGGAAAGTGTTTCAAGACCAAAGGAAGTAAAGGTATTAGTAGACCAAATAGAGATTGCGGTAGACGATGGGGACTTTGACACAGCACTGGCTGCATTGGAAAATCTGAAATTGGTACTGGGTGAAGATAATTCAGAGTACGGAAAGATGGCGGGCATAGTCAGGGATGCAAAGATGATAGAGGAGTGCTGATATGATATATATCAAAAAGGAAGGTTTGCCTAATGATATAAGTAATAGAATTATTCAACTGAGTAAAAGTGAGGAATGGAAAAATATCAGTGAAGATGATACAGATGCAATTCGTTATGTGTTTGATAATGAATTTCCTAAGAATGATGTCAAGAGAGTATTACTTCATGAACAGCATGGAATCTGTGCATATTGTATGAAACGTATTCGCATGGATAATCATTCCAGAGTAGAGCATCTTGTGCCATTGAGTAAAAGCAAGGATAATGCTATTGATTATACTAATATGCTTGGTGTATGTGATGGGGGAGAAAGAATAAACGGAAATCAGAATCATATTCTTTGTTGCGATGCACAGAAAAAAGAAACAGAGATTACCGTGAATCCACTTGATAAAACACAGATGGATAAAATTGCGTATGACAAAGAGGGAAGGATCTATACAAAACCAAGAGATGAGGGCATGGAGAGGGACATTAACAATATTTTATTATTAAATGGAATTCAAAAGAAGGATGGGACTGTAAGAGATACCGCAACAGAATTACTGAAGGGCAGAAAAGATGCGTATAACAGGGCGAAAAGGATGCTGGGGTTGCTGAATGCCAAAGGAAAATGTACATCTGCTACTGTGAAGAAAATAATGGATGAATTATATAATAGTGATGAGAGAGAAGAGTATGTGGGTGTTCTGTTATATTATCTCAAAAAGCACTATACTTCATTAGTCCGAAGAGGTAAATAATACAGGTTATTCGAGAAAATTCCAGGAAAACAATTCAGGAGGACAAAAGCATGGAACGTATATTAAAATTCTTAAAAGAGGCAGAGACTTATTATCTGGCAACGGTTGAGGGCGATCAGCCAAGAGTGCGGCCTTTTGGAACAGCACATATTTTTGAAGGGAAACTGTACATACAGACCGGAAAGAAAAAAGAAGTATCAAAACAGATCCATGAAAATTCCAAGGTGGAGATCTGTGCCTTTAAAAATGGAGAGTGGCTGCGCCTGGCAGGTGAGCTTGTGGAGGATGACCGCAGGGAAGCAAGGCAGTCCATGCTGGATGCCTATCCATCCTTACAGAAGATGTACTCCGCTGATGATGGAAATACAGAGGTGTTTTATTTTAGAAATGTTACAGCTACTTTTTCTTCCTTTACCCATGAACCGGAAACAGTGAAATTTTAAGAGGCAGCAGGCATATGGAAGAGAATAGGAGAGAAGAGATGTCGGAAAAGACAGTTGACAGTAAAGTCTATGTCAGTTTTTATAAAAGCATTATAGATCAGGACAGGGCATCTGTTGTGATCTGCAATTTAAAGCATGAGATCCTGTATATGAATCCGGCAGCGATTGCCAGCTATGCAAAATATGGTGGAGATAAGTTGATCGGACGAAGCCTTCTGGAATGCCACAATCCTGAATCAAGGGAGAAAATAAAGCAGGTAATGGACTGGTTTGCAGCAGACGAAAGCCATAATATAGTTTATACCTTTCATAATGAGAAACAGAATAAAGACGTTTATATGGTGGCACTCAGGAATGAAGGAGAGCTGATCGGATATTATGAGAAGCACGAATATCGAAATGCAGAAACCATGAAGCAGTACGACCTGTGGTAAGGGGATGTTTACAAAGAAACAGCATAATGATACGATAGACATAGTTGAAAGTTTACAGAAAAGAAGGAGTAGGTGCATGCAGAAGAAAAAGTATGACAGCCTTTCAAAGGAACTGCAGGAGAGGATTCTGGAAGACCGGAAAAATCATGTGGAGAACCCTTACGCATTTCCAGATGAAAAGGTGATCAGAAGAAGACCGGATCATGACAGAGCCAATCTCTGGCGGCCTGCTTTTGTCAGGGATTGTGAGAAGATCATGCATATTCCCTATTACAACCGGTATGCAGATAAGACACAGGTTTTTTCTTTATATAAGAATGACGATATTTCAAGGCGTTCCCAGCATGTACAGTTAGTAGCCAGGATTGCCAGAAATATTGGAAGAGTCCTGAATCTGAACCAGGATCTGATCGAGGCGATCGCACTGGCACATGATATCGGGCATACTCCTTTTGGACATGCCGGTGAACGGATGCTGAATGATCTGTATCATGCGCATACCGGACGGTACTTTAACCATAATATACAGAGTGCAAGGGTGATCGACAGGATCTTTCCTTTAAATATCAGTCTGCAGACACTGGATGGTGTGATCTGTCATAATGGAGAGCTGGAACTGAAGGAATACAGACCGGTGCCTTATGAAGATTTTGCCCTGTTCGATCAGAAGATGGAGCAGTGCTATATTGATACAGAGGCAATTAAAAAACTGGTGCCGTCCACATTGGAAGGATGTGTTGTGCGGGTGTCAGATATCATTGCCTACCTTGGTAAGGACAGACAGGATGCCATGAAGCTTGGACTGTTTGAAGAAGACCCTGACTATGAGATCAGCAGTATCGGAACGACCAATGCGGAGATCATCAACAATATTTCTGTCAATATCATGGAGAACAGCTATGGACAGAATTATCTGAAGATGGATGACCAGTACTTCGAGGCACTGAAGGGAAGCAAAAAGGAAAATTACAGACGGATCTATGGAAATGAGAAGCTGGAAGCTGTTTACCGGGAGCAGATCGGTCCCATGTTCCGGGATGTCTATGAGAAGCTTCTTTCTGATTATGAAAAGAAGGACAGAAGCTCTGTGATCTTTACCCATCACATGGATTATCTGTATGATATGACCCATTACTATGCGGATTTTGCAGCCTATGAGGCAGAGGATGCCAATGATATCGTAGTGGATTATATGGCGAGCATGACTGACGATTATTTTATTGACCTTTATCACTATCTGTTCCCAAAGGGCAGATATCAGGTCAGCTATGTGGGATATTTTGACCACGAGAAGAAGATGAAGGGGGAAATTTAGATTGAATATTATTTTATTGTCAGGAGGCAGTGGAAAACGTCTCTGGCCCCTGTCCAATGATATCAGGTCCAAACAGTTTATTAAGATCTTCAGGACAGAAAACGGAGACTATGAATCCATGGTGCAGCGGGTATACCGGCAGATCAAAGCCATGGATGAAACGGCAACTGTGACCATTGCCACTTCAAAGACCCAGGTATCGGCAATCCACAACCAGCTCTCTGAAAATGTCAATGTATGTGTGGAGCCTACAAGAAAAGATACCTTTCCGGCTATCGCCCTGGCAACAGCATATCTGCATGACATCCTGGGCGTATCAGGAGATGATTCCGTAGTAGTGTGTCCGGTAGATCCTTATGTGAACGAAGATTATTTTGCAGCGGTAAAACGCCTTTCTGATATGGCAAGAGAAGGAAGATCGAATCTGGTACTGATGGGAATAGAGCCAACCTATCCCAGTGAAAAGTATGGATATATCATCCCGGGTGATAAGGAAGAGGTCAGTCCTGTAATTGCCTTTAAGGAAAAGCCGGATCTACAGAAGGCAAAGGAATACTTAAGCCAGGGGGCACTCTGGAATGGAGGCGTGTTTGCTTACAGGCTTTCCTATGTGCTGGAGAAAACAGAAGAACTGATCGGCTTTTCTGATTATCAGAAGCTGTTTGACGGCTATAAGGATCTGAATAAGATCAGCTTTGATTATGCCGTGGTGGAAAAGGAACCGGATATTGAGGTGCTGCGCTTTGGCGGACAGTGGAAGGATATGGGAACCTGGAATACACTGACAGAGGCGATGGAAGAGCCAAGTATCGGAGAGGTCATGCTGAATGAAAGCTGTGAGAATGTCCATGTCGTGAATGAACTGGATGTGCCGGTACTCTGTATGGGGCTGAAGAATATGGTGGTATCTGCCAGTGCGGAGGGGATACTTGTTTCTGATAAGGAACAGTCCAGCTATATCAAGCCTTTTGTGGATAAGATCAGCCAGCAGATCATGTTTGCAGAAAAGTCCTGGGGAAGCTTTCGGGTACTGGATGTGGAAGAAGAGAGCATGACGATCAAGGTCATCCTGAATCCGGGACATAAGATGAACTATCACAGCCATGAGCACAGAAATGAGATCTGGAATGTGATCGCAGGAACAGGCAGGGCGATTTTAGACGGCAGGGAGCAGGAAGTAAGGCCTGGAGATGTGCTGTATATGCCTGCAGGCTGCAAGCATACCATTATTGCGGACACAGAGCTCAAGGTCATTGAATCACAGCTTGGCAGGGATATTACCGTACAGGATAAGATCAAGTATCCAATGCCGTGAGAAGAATTTGCAAGACAGCACAGTTTGAGGTAATATAAAGGAACAGATAGAATACTGCTGCGAGGGCAGGAATAAGAAAGGTAAGAAGAAAATGAAGATAGCAGTAGCAGGAACCGGATATGTAGGACTGGTAGCAGGTGTATGCTTTGCAGAGAAAGGTTATGATGTTACCTGCGTAGATGTAGATGAGAAGAAAATAGAAATGATGCGTCAGGGCATTTCTCCCATTTATGAAGATGGACTGGAAGAACTGATGCAGAAGAACAATGCAAGGGGAACCCTGCATTATACTACAGACCATGTGGCAGCTTATAAGGATGCAGATGCCATCTTTATCGGCGTAGGCACACCGGAAATGCCGGATGGAAGCGCCAACTTAAGTTATATTGCCACTGTATCAAGACAGATCGCAGAATCTGTGGAGAAGGACTGTCTTGTTGTTGTGAAGTCCACAGTACCTGTAGGAACCAATGACAAGGTAGAGCAGTTTATCAAGGATTTCCTTGTCCATGATGTGGAAGTGGAGGTAGCTTCCAATCCGGAATTCCTTGCACAGGGAACTGCAGTACATGATACCCTTCATGCAGCAAGGATCATCATCGGTACAGAGAGCAAAAAGGCAGAGGAGATGCTGAAGAAGATCTATGAGCCTTTTGGTCTTCCCATTGTATCTGTCAAGAGAAGATCAGCAGAAATGATCAAGTATGCCTGCAATGATTTCCTGGCACTGAAGATTTCCTATATGAACGATATCGCCAATCTCTGCGAGCTGGTTGGTGCAGACATCAAGGATGTGGCAGAGGGCATGAGATATGATGAAAGGATCGGATCCCGTTTCCTGAATGCCGGTATCGGTTATGGCGGAAGCTGTTTCCCCAAGGATACCAAGGCGCTGAAATTCCTGGCAAGAGAGCATGGCTACCAGCTTCGTACGGTGGAGGCCTGTGTAGCAGTAAACAGTGACCAGAAAACCAGACTGTTTGAGAAGGCAAAGGACAGGATGATCTCCTTCAGCGGTCTTAAGGTAGCAGTACTTGGTCTTACCTTTAAGGCAGGAACAGACGACCTTCGAGAAGCGCCTTCCATTGATAATATCAGACTGCTGTTACAGAACGGTGCTGATATTTATGCCTATGACCCCAAGGGAGAAACAAGAGCAAAGATGCTTTTCCCGGAAGGCAAGCTGGATAAGGGAACCATGAATTATGTGGCATCCCCCGAGGAAGCACTGAATGGAGCCAATATCTGCTTTGTATTTACCGAGTGGAAGGAAATGAAGGAATTAACACCTGCAGACTATAAGAAGATGATGCACACACCACTGGTATATGACGGACGAAATCTTTATGCACCGGAGGACATGAAGGCAGCAGGCGTTGAATACTACAGTATCGGACGATAACAGGATGCAGAAAAGAAATCTGCAGATGCCGGCAGCAGAGATGCTGCCATGCTGACAGAAACTCAAAAGTGGAGGGTGGACCTGTATGGAAAGAGATAAACAGAATGAAAAGCGGATTTTCCTGTTTCTTGCAATTACATTTCTGATCACTTATGTAATAGAAATTGCTTTTATAGCACCTATGGCGGGAAGTGGTGATCAGGGCAGAGCCGTGATGGCGCAGAGCCTGATCGCAGCCGTGATGTTTGTACCGGCGATCGGAGTGGTACTGACAAGGCTTCTGACGAAGGAAGGATTTGCCATTAAGGAACTGCATCTGGCTTTTAAATGGAAGGGCAACCAGAAATATTATATGCTGGTCTGGCCTGGACTTGCCGGAATGATCCTTCTTGGTGCTATCCTGTATTTCCTGATCTTCCGGGAGCAGTTTGACAGTAATCTTGGTTATATCGGAGCGCTGCTTACGGCGCAGGATGGCAATACCTATACGACAGGTCAGCTCTGGCAGTATATGTTCTTCCAGCTTCTGATCGGTGTGGTACTGTCACCTCTTGTCAATCTTGTGAACTGCTTTGGCGAAGAGTGGGGCTGGAGAGGATATCTGCTCCCGAAGCTTTTGAAATGTCTGCCGGTGGTACCGGCGGTACTTCTGGATGGTGTGATCTGGGGACTGTGGCATGCACCACTGATCGCCCTGATCGGTTATAATTACGGAATCGGTTATGCAGGATATCCAGTGACCGGAATCCTGGCAATGTGTGTATTCTGCATGGCAGTAGGTACGATCTTTTCCTATACGGAGATCAAGACGGGAAGCTGTATCCCATCCATTCTTGGACATGGAATGATCAATGGATTTTCCATGATAGGAGTATACTTTACTTCTCTGGAACACCCTTACAATGTATTCCTTGGACCTATGCCGCTTGGACTCATTGGAGGTCTGTTTATCCTGATCATGGCAGGGGTACTTTTGTATCAGTTGAATCAGGAGGAGAAAGCCGCCAAATCAGCAGAGGAACAGGTAAAAGATTTGTAAAACTGCTTGCAATTTGTAGACAGGAGTGCTACAATGCAGATGTTGTTAAATGATTACAGTTTTAAGTGGACTTGCGAGAGTCCACTTTTTTACTGCCATGTATATTGAAAATACCGGAGTATGCGGGAGACTGTAAAAGACAGTTTCTGGTATGCACAGGAAAGGGAGAAAGATGTCTAAGAAGGAAAATTATGAATCAAAGACAGAAGCACTTCTTCTTCCCATCGCAGAAAAGAACCATGTGGAGATCTATGACGTGGAGTATGTGAAGGAAGGAAGTGAATGGTATCTTCGGGCTTACATTGACAAGGAGGGCGGTGTCAGCATCAATGACTGTGAGGCTGTGAGCCGTGAACTTTCAGATGCCCTTGACAGAGAGGACTTCGTAGAGGATGCCTATATTCTGGAGGTGAGCAGTCCCGGGCTTGGAAGAGTTCTGAAGAAAGATAAACATCTGCAGAGAAGTCTGGGGGATAAGGTAGAGCTTAAGACCTATAAACCGGTAAACGGAAGCCGTGAGTTTGAAGGGATCCTGAAGGGATTCGATGGCAGCACAGTGACAATACAGAGTGAGGAAGAAGAACTGCAGTTTGACAGAAAAGATATTGCCGTAATAAAACTGGCATTTGATTTTTAGCGAGGAAAGGATAAGAAAATGAACAAGGAATTAATGGAAGCACTGGACATTCTGGAAAAAGAAAAGGAGATCAGCAAGGAAACACTGTTTGAGGCAATCGAGAATTCACTTCTGACAGCCTGCAAGAACCATTTCGGAAAGGCAGATAATATCAAGGTAGAGATCGACAGAGATACCTGTGATTTCCTCTGCTATGCAGAAAAGGAAGTAGTAGATGAGGTAGAAGATGACTGCCTGCAGATCTCTCTTGAGGATGCACAGAAGATCAAGGCAGATGCCAAGATCGGAGATATGATCCATGTAGAGATTAAGTCCAAGGAATTCGGACGTATTGCCACACAGAATGCCAAGAACGTAATCCTGCAGAAGATCCGTGAAGAGGAAAGAAGCGTGATCTATAACCAGTATTATGAGAAGGAAAAGGATGTTGTTACCGGTATTGTACAGCGTTATGTGGGAAGAAATATCAGCATCAACCTTGGCAAGGCAGACGGTATCTTAAATGAGAGCGAGCAGGTAAAGGGTGAGGTCTTCAAGCCTACAGAGAGAATCAAGGTTTATATCCTGGAAGTAAAGAATACACCTAAGGGACCGAGGATCCTGGTAAGCCGTACCCATCCCGAACTGGTCAAGAGACTGTTTGAGGCAGAGGTAACCGAGATCAAGGACGGAACCGTAGAGATCATGAGTATTGCCAGAGAAGCAGGCAGCAGAACCAAGATGGCAGTACGCTCCAATAACCCCAATGTAGATGCGGTAGGTGCCTGCGTAGGTATCAACGGTGCGAGAGTAAATTCCATTGTAGATGAACTGCGTGGAGAAAAGATCGATATCATCAACTGGGATGAGAACCCCGGTAACCTGATCCAGAATGCACTTTCACCGGCCAAGATCGTGGCAGTATTTGCTGATCCTGATGAGAAGACAGCAAAGGTTGTTGTTCCGGATTATCAGCTCTCTCTGGCAATCGGTAAGGAAGGACAGAATGCAAGACTGGCAGCCAGACTGACAGGCTACAAGATCGATATTAAGAGTGAGACCCAGGCAAAGGATGCACCCGGCTTCCGTTATGAAGATTATATGGATGAATATGATGAGTATGACGATGAAGAATATGAAGAGGGATATGCAGAGGAGTCTGACAGCACACAGGAGTAAGGAAGGAGTATTTGCATGGCGAAAAAAATTCCGGTAAGACAGTGTGTTGGCTGCGGTGAGATGAAGAACAAGAAGGAAATGATGCGTGTGCTTCGTACACCGGAGGGAGAAACTGTGCTTGACAAAACAGGCAAGAAGAATGGCAGAGGCGCATATCTTTGCATATCGAAGGAATGCCTTCAGAAAGCCAGAAAAAATAAAGGACTGGAACGCTCCTTTAAAATGAGTATTCCAAATGAAGTTTATGACAGCCTGGAAAAGGAGTTTGATGAAGAGAATGGATAGGATCTTATCCCTGCTGTCACTTTCCGCAAAGGGAAGAAATCTGGTCAGTGGAGAATTTATGGCAGAAAAAGCAATAAAGGAAGGAACGGCGAAGGTTGTGATTGTATCAGAAGATGCCTCGGAGAATACGAAGAAGCATTTCCGTGATATGTGCAGTTATCGGAAGGTACCGGTTTTCTTTTATGCGACAAAGGAGGAGCTTGGAAAAGCAATAGGCAGGGAAATGAGGGCATCTCTTGCAGTAACGGATGCCGGGATGGCAGCAAACATAATCGGACATTTGGAAGAAAGGTAATGAGACGGAGGTAGTAGAATGGCCAAAATGAAAGTGCATGAATTAGCAAAAGAACTGCAGAAGCAGAGCAAGGAGATCATTGCGTTTCTGCAGGAAAAGGGAATAGAAGCCAAAGCACCTCAGAGTACACTGGAGGAGGATACCGTGGCACTCGTGAGAAAGAGCTTTGGAACAGATACAGAAAAGGCAGAAGAAAAGAAGGCAGCTCCTGTAAAGGAAGAAAGTACAGGTACACCGGCACCTGCAGCACCGGTGAAGGAGCAGAGTGCAGAGGAAGCACCGAAGAAGAAAAAGAAGATCATTATTGTCAGCAATAATAATGGCGGGAATAACTTTTCTTCCCAGAGACCTGGAAATAACAGACCCGGACAGGGCGGGGGCAACAGACAGGGAAACAATGGTGGTAACCGCCAGAACAGACCTGTGCAGGAAACACATCACAGGATCATCAAGCCTCTGACGGCACCTTCCATGCCAGATACCATGAAGCCGGACTTTAAGCAGAATGCGAGAAGAATGGAAGAAGAGAGGAACGCAGCCAGAAATCAGGCGAAAAGAGAAGCTGAGGCTGCAGCGGCAGCAGCAGAGAGTGCCCAGAGAAGACCTGCACCTTCCCAGAATCAGAATCAGGGTCAGAGACAGACACCGAATCAGAATCAGCAGTCAAGGGAACAGGCACCTGCCAGAACACAGGGCAGAGAGGAAAGATATCAGAGAAATGAAAGATCACAGGAGCAGAGACCGCAGAGAAATGACGGCAGAGGAAACTTTTCAGGCAATCGCCAGAATAATGCGGGCGGCAGGAACGATTTCCGCAGGGATGGCGCTCCTTCAAATGGCGGCAGACCTTCGGGAAATAACGGGCGTCCTGAAAGAAGCAATGGCGGGCAGGACAATCGATTTAAAAAGCCTGAAAGACAGGGTAAAGGTTTCATGGCAGATACCTCGATCAAGGATGCCGAGAAGCACAGAGACGAAGAAAAGCGCAGGAACAGTCAGGAGCGTGACAAGAAGTCCAAGAAGGATTTCATGTACGAAGAGGACGAAGCTGCACTGAAGAACAAGAATAAAGCCGGCAGATTCATCAAGCCTGAGAAGAAGCAGGAAGAGCCGGAAGAGCAGATCAAGGTGATCACCCTGCCGGAATCCCTTACGATCAAGGAACTGGCAGATAAGATGAAAATGCAGCCTTCCGTGATCATCAAGAAGCTGTTCCTGCAGGGGCAGATCGTAACAGTGAACACAGAGATTTCCTATGAGGAAGCAGAGAATATTGCGATCGATTATGACATTATCTGCGAAAAGGAAGTTAAGGTAGATGTGATCGAAGAGCTTCTGAAAGAGGATGAAGAGAAGGAAGAAGATCTCGAGAGAAGACCTCCCGTTATCTGTGTCATGGGTCACGTTGACCATGGTAAGACATCCCTTCTTGATGCAATCCGTAAGACCAATGTAACCGATAAGGAAGCAGGTGGTATTACACAGCACATCGGTGCGTATACTGTAAACGTAAAGGGACAGAGCATTACCTTCCTGGATACACCGGGACACGAGGCCTTTACTGCCATGCGTATGAGAGGTGCAAACTCCACAGATATTGCTATTCTGGTAGTAGCGGCAGATGACGGTGTTATGCCTCAGACAGTAGAAGCAATCAATCATGCCAAGGCAGCCGGTATTGAAATCATTGTTGCAGTTAACAAGATCGATAAGCCGGGTGCCAATATCGATAAAGTAAAGCAGGAAATGACAGAGTATGAACTGATCCCTGTAGACTGGGGCGGAAGCACAGAATTTGTGCCTGTTTCAGCCAAATCCGGTGAGGGAATCGATACCCTGCTTGAGACGATCCTTCTGACAGCAGAGATCATGGAGCTGAAGGCAAATCCTCACAGACGTGCAAGAGGTCTTGTGATCGAGGCAGAACTTGACAAGGGACGTGGTCCTGTGGCAACGGTACTGGTACAGAAGGGTACCCTTCATGTAGGAGACTTTATTTCTGCAGGAGCGACTCATGGTAAGGTAAGAGCCATGGTAGACGATAAGGGCAGAAGAGTAAAGGAAGCACTGCCTTCCACACCTGTCGAGATTCTGGGTCTTTCTGATGTACCAAGTGCGGGTGAAGTATTTATCGCTCATGAGAGTGATAAGGTAGCGAAGTCTTATGCAGAAACCTACCTGGCTCAGAATAAGGTGAAGAAGCTGGAAGAGACCAAGGCAAAGATGTCCCTGGATGATCTGTTCAGCCAGATCCAGGCAGGTAATCTGAAGGAACTGAACATTATTGTCAAAGCAGATGTTCAGGGTAGTGTAGAAGCAGTAAAACAGAGCCTGATGAAGCTTTCCAATGAAGAGGTTGTTGTAAAGTGCATCCATGGAGGTGTTGGTGCCATCAATGAGTCCGACGTTTCCCTGGCAAGTGCATCCTCAGCGATCATCATCGGATTTAATGTACGTCCGGATGCGATGGCGAAGACCATTGCCGAAAGAGAAGGCGTAGATATCAGACTTTACAGAGTAATCTATCAAGCAATCGAAGATATTGAAGCTGCCATGAAGGGTATGCTGGATCCTGTTTATGAGGAAAAGGTCATCGGTCATGCAGAGGTAAGACAGATCTTCAAGGCATCAGCAGTTG
Source organism: uncultured Lachnospiraceae bacterium (assembly GCA_902766365.1). Classification (GTDB taxonomy): domain Bacteria; phylum Bacillota; class Clostridia; order Lachnospirales; family Lachnospiraceae; genus Suilimivivens. Next base: position 14,784 of record CACXDC010000154.1, read on the forward strand.
GAAATATCGCAGGATCCTATGTCCTTGACGGTGAATTCAGAAGAGACTGTAAGGTACGTATCACCAGAGAGGGTGAGCAGATCTATGAAGGCGAGCTGAAGTCCCTGAAGAGATTCAAGGATGATGTAAAGGAAGTCAAGGCAGGATTTGAGTGTGGTCTTGTATTTGACGGCTTTGACCAGATGAAGGAGCTTGATATCGTGGAAGCCTATATTATGGTGGAGGTTCCAAGGTGAGAAAGAACAGTATGAAAAATACAAGGATCAACGGTGAGGTGCAGCGTGTCCTTGCAGAAATCATCAGAGGGGGCATCAAGGATCCCAGGATCAGCCCGCTTACCTCTGTGCTTTCTGTAGAGGTGGCACCGGATCTGAAGACCTGTAAGGCATGGATCAGCGTGTATGGAGACGAGAAGGCAAGGGAAGATACTCTTGCCGGGCTGAACAGTGCCGAAGGATATATCAGAAGCCGTCTGGCAAAGGAGATCAATCTGCGTAATACACCGGAGATAAGGTTTATCGTGGATGAGTCTATTGCCTACGGTGTCAGAATGTCCAAACTGATTGATGATGTCATCAAAAAAGACGAAGAAGGGCAACATGAAAGTAATTGATATTTATGAAGAAGTAAAAGATGCAAAAACCATCGGGATCAGCGGTCATATCCGCCCTGATGGAGACTGTGTCGGTTCCTGTCTCGGATTATATCTTTATCTGAAAAAGAAATGCAGGGGGGCAAAGGTACAGGTAATGCTGGAGAAGCCGGGAGATATCTTTTCCTGCATCAGCGGATTTGACGAGATTGATAGTACCTTTGCAGGACAACAGGAACCCTATGATGCGTTTATCGCACTGGACTGTGAAAAGAGCAGGCTGGGTGAAGCCGAGAAGTTTTTTGACAGGGCAGTTAAAAAAATCAATATTGATCATCACATCAGCAATGAAAACGGCTGTGGCGATGTGAATTATGTGGTTCCGACAGCCAGCTCAGCCAGTGAACTGGTCTATGATGTGATCCGGAAGGAAGAGTTAGATGCAGAGATCGCCAAGGCGCTTTACATAGGGATCATACACGATACCGGTGTGTTCCAGTATTCCAATACATCACCGAAGACCATGCAGACCGCATCCCATCTGATCTCTTTCGGATTTGATTTTCCGGCACTGATCAGCAGTACATTTTATGAGAAGACCTATATCCAGAATCAGATCCTTGGAAGGGCACTTCTGGAGAGTATTCTTTTTATGGATGGCAGATGTGTGGTCAGCATGATCGATAAGAAGACCATGGCATTTTATGATGCGGACTCCCATGATCTGGAGGGAATTGTAAGCCAGCTCCGTAATACCAGAGGAGTAGAATGTGCCATCTTTATGTATCAGACGGGAACGCTGGAGTATAAGGTGAGTCTGCGGTCAGCAGGTATCATAGATGTGGCCAGGGTAGCGGCCTTTTTTGGCGGTGGTGGACACATCCGGGCAGCCGGAGTGACAATGCAGGGAACGTTCCATGATATTGTGAACAATCTTTCTGCGCAGATTGCACTGCAGTTTGAAGAAAATGCAGATAAAAAAGAAGCAGAGTGAGAAAACATGTACCACGGAATTATCAATGTATATAAAGAGAAGGGATTTACTTCCCATGACGTAGTCGCAAAGCTGCGTGGCATTTGCAAACAGAAAAAGATCGGACATACAGGAACCCTTGACCCGGAAGCGGTGGGGGTTCTTCCTGTTTGTCTGGGGTCAGCAACAAAGCTCTGTGATATGCTTACCGATAAAACCAAAGAATATGTGGCTGTGCTGAGACTTGGTGTCGTGACAGATACACAGGATCTGACAGGAACGGTATTGGAGGAGCATCCGGTCACTGTGACAGGGGAACAGATCAGGGAGACCATTCTCTCGTTTCAGGGAGATCAGATGCAGGTACCTCCCATGTATTCTGCACTGAAGGTCAATGGAAAGAAGCTGTATGAGCTGGCAAGGGAAGGAAAAGAAGTGGAACGGGCAGCAAGACCCATTACCATATATGGAATCGAGATCCTGAAGGAGGAACTGCCGGAGATCACGATCCGGGTGAACTGCTCCAAGGGTACCTATATCCGTACTCTCTGTCATGATATCGGACAGGCACTTTCATGCGGCGGCGCCATGGCATCCCTGACAAGGACGAGAGTGGGAAGCTTCCTGGTTGAACAGGCTTATCCGCTTTCGAAGCTGCAGGAGCTCTCAGATGAAGGAAGACTTGCAGAGGCGGTCCTTCCGGTGGAAGAGGTGTTTGCACACCTTCCTGTCATGTGTGTGAATGAAGCAGGCATGAAAGCACTGCTGAACGGAAACCAGCTTAAAAAATCAGAGCTGGAAACTGCAGAAGGAAAGCGGGGGGACGTTGCGGCAGATCAGGAAGCATCAGAAGGAAAGCCGGAGGAAACTGCAGCAGTGCTGGAGACAGCAGGAGCAGAACCGGCGGGATCAGCAGAACAAAAAGCAGCAGAAACAGATCAGGCGGGACTGCAGGTGCGGATCCACGGACTGGATGACAGGTTTTACGGCGTTTATGAATATAAAGAAGAAAAGGGACTGTACTGTCCTGTGAAGATGTTTTTCCCGGAGTAGAAAGGCCGGTATGATATGCAGATTATTCAAGGCACAACAGCATTTGAAATAGAAGGAAGAAGTGCGGTAGCCATTGGAAAGTTCGATGGCATCCATGAAGGTCACAGGCTGCTTCTTTCCCATATTCTGAAGGAAAAGGAAAACGGCAGGAAGGCCGTTGTGTTTACCTTTGATCCACCGGCTTCTGTTTTCTTTGGAAAGACCGGAGAAGGGCAGCTGACGACAAGAAAAGAAAAAAGGCAGATCTTTGCAGAACTGGGGATTGATGTGCTGGTGGAATTTCCACTGAATGCGGAAACTGCAGCTACCAGCCCGGAGGATTTTATTGAAGAGATTCTCTGCAGGCAGCTTCATGCAGCCTATGTGGCAGCAGGAACAGATCTGTCTTTTGGTTACCGCGGACTCGGGGATCAGGTACTTTTACAGAAAATGGCGGGTACCTTTGGTTATCAGGTAGAGATCGTAGATAAGATCAGAAGAGATGGCAGGGAGATCAGTTCATCCTATGTCAGGGAAGAGATCGAGCAGGGACACATGGAGATGGCAGCAGAGCTTCTTGGCAGCGCCTATGAGGTTTCCGGAATTGTGGAAGAGGGAAAGAAGCTTGGAAGAAGACTTGGGATGCCGACCTTAAATCTGTACCCGGAGAAGGATAAGCTTCTGCCGCCAAGAGGCGTGTATTATTCCATGGTATTCTGTGAAGGAAAGGAATATCCGGGCATTACCAATATCGGACATAAGCCGACAGTGAACGATACACCGCTGATCAGTGTGGAAACCTATCTTTATGATTTTGAGGAAGATATGTACGGAAAAGAGATCCGGACAGCACTTCTTCATTTTAAAAGACCGGAGCAGAAGTTTGAAGGTGTGGAAGAACTGAAGGCACAGATGGAAAAAGATATTGCAGCAGGAAGGATATACCATAAACTGTCAGAGTAGAATATTTGACAGATATCATATAATTTGTTATAGTGTTGTTGCAAATTTGTAATAATTTTGTAACAAGTGATATCTGGAGGAGTACTTTTTGAACAGGAAGGTAATAAAAGGAGTGGCGGTTCTGTGCATGCTTGGCATGATCGGACAGCCTGTCATGACAGTAAATGCAGAAGAACTTCTGACAGCGGGAGTGGGAGATCTGTTTTCCAGTGAGCTGACAGAGGAGCAGTATAAGAAGATTGCAAAGGAAGCAGAAGGTACCAGGTGGGGATATACGGAACTTGGGATCTGCAATGTGGAAGAGAATAATCTGAATGTGCGTCAGGAGCCTGATGAAAATGGGAAACTGGTCGGGAAGCTTCCCAAGGAAGCAGCCTGTGAGATCCTGAAGAAAGAGGGAGACTGGACCTATATCCGGTCAGGAAAAGTAGAAGGCTATGTGAAGACCGAATATCTGCTTTCCGGATATCAGGCAGAGAAAAAGGCAAAGGAAACGGCAAGGACAGTGGCAGTTTCTTCTGCAGATGCCCTGAATATCAGGGAAGAGCCTGATACAGCGGCGGAAGTGGTAACACAGGTGGCAAAGGGAGAAGAACTGGAGATCTCCGAGGTCATGGAGAATGGCTGGATCAAGGTATTTCTGGATGATGAAGAGGTATACGTTTCCAGTGATTATGTGGATGTAAAGTCAGATCTTGCAACAGCAGTCACGATGACAGAGCTTCTTTATGGACAGGGTGTGTCTGATGTGAGGGTGGATCTGTGCCAGTATGCCAAGCAATTCCTGGGAAATCCCTATGTATGGGGAGGCACCAGCCTGACAAAGGGAGCAGACTGTTCCGGATTTGTCATGAGTATTTTCAAAAAGTATGGAGTCAGTCTGGCTCATTCTTCTGTTGCCCAGTCAAACAGCGGCAAAAAGATCTCAGCAGATGAACTTCTGCCGGGAGATCTGATTTTCTACGCCAAGGGAGGGAGGATCAATCATGTGGCCATCTATATTGGAGGCGGACAGGTGATCCATGCCAGCAGCCCAAAGACGGGAATTAAAATATCCAGTTACAATTACCGGACACCTGCCAAGATGGTGCGGGTTCTGCAGGCATAGAAAAAAAGTGGAATATCGTAAATTCCTGCTTTACAGTCAGCAGAAAATGTGCTATCATTCAAACGTATGAATTGAGCCCGGACTCAACTTGAGGAAACTCCAACCCTGGTCTAGTCTGTGGCGGTTGAAGAATAAGGAGGAGAAATCAATGATTTCAAAGGAAAAGAAAGCCGCAATTATGAAAGAGTATGCTACCTGTGAGAACGATACAGGATCACCTGAAGTACAGGTTGCAGTTCTGACAGCAAGAATTCAGGAGCTTACTGAGCATTTAAAGCAGCATCCCAAGGATAACCACTCCAGAAGAGGTATGTTCAAGATGGTTGGTCAGAGACGTGGTCTGCTGGATTATCTGAAGAAGAAAGATATCAACAGATACCGTGCACTGATCGAAAAACTGGGATTAAGAAAGTAATATCGGTTTTTTAAGGCGGAGCGCTGAAGAGATTCGGTTTCTCCGCCTTTTAATTCATGCAGCAGGTTTGCCATGGAGACATGGAGCTGTTATGCATATAGCCGGGACAGGGGGTCTGTACCGGCTGGTAAGGAAGAAGAGAGAAAAGGAGAAGATTATGTACAAGACGTTTTCAATGGAACTTGCCGGACGTACACTCAGTGTGGATGTAAACCGTGTAGGTAAGCAGGCAAACGGATGCGCATTCATGCATTATGGTGATACTACAGTATTATCCACTGCAACAGCATCTGAGAAACCCAGGGATGGAATTGATTTCTTCCCGCTTAGCGTAGAATATGAAGAGAAGCTTTATGCCGTAGGTAAGATTCCCGGAGGCTTTAATAAGAGAGAAGGAAAGGCAAGCGAGAATGCCATCCTGACAAGCCGTGTTATTGACAGACCTATGCGTCCTCTGTTCCCCAAGGATTACAGAAACGATGTTACACTGAACAATATGGTCATGAGTGTAGATCCTGCATGCCGTCCTGAGCTTGTTGCCATGCTCGGTGCAGCAATTGCAACCTGCATTTCCGATATCCCTTTTGATGGTCCCTGTGCCATGACCCAGGTTGGCATGATCGACGGAGAGTTCATTATCAACCCGAGCCAGGAGCAGTGGAAGAAGGGTGACCTGAACCTGACAGTTGCTTCTACAAGAGAAAAAGTGATCATGATCGAAGCCGGAGCCAATGAGATTCCGGAAGCTACCATGATCGAAGCAATCTACAAGGCACATGAGATCAATCAGACGATCATCGAGTTTATTGATAAGATCGTAGCTGAGGTTGGTAAGCCGAAGCATACTTATGAGAGCTGTGCAGTTCCGGAAGAACTGTTTGCAGCAATTAAGGAGATCGTAACTCCTGAGGAAATGGAAGAAGCTGTATTCACAGATGAGAAGCAGGTTCGTGAAGAGAACATCAGAGTGATCACTGCGAAGCTGGAAGAGGCTTTTGCAGAGAACGAAGAGTGGCTTGCCCTTCTGCCGGATGCCGTTTATCAGTATGAAAAGAAGACTGTCCGCAAGATGATCCTGAAGGATCATAAGCGTCCTGATGGCCGTGAGATCACACAGATCAGACCTCTTGCAGCGGAAGTTGATATTATCCCCAGAGTCCATGGTTCTGCCATGTTCACAAGAGGACAGACACAGATCTGTAACGTATGTACACTTGCACCTCTGTCAGAACAGCAGAAGATCGATGGACTTGACGAAAATGAAGTAAGCAAGCGCTATATGCATCACTACAACTTCCCGGCATACTCTGTAGGTGAGACCAAGGTTTCCAGAGGCCCCGGCAGAAGAGAGATTGGACACGGCGCACTGGCTGAGAGAGCACTGATCCCTGTGCTTCCTTCCGAGGATGAGTTCCCTTATGCGATCCGTACAGTATCTGAGACCTTTGAATCTAACGGTTCTACTTCCATGGCATCTACCTGTGCTTCCTGTATGTCCCTGATGGCTGCAGGTGTACCGATCAAGAAGATGGTTGCAGGTATTTCCTGCGGTCTTGTTACAGGTGAGAGCGATGATGATTTCGTTCTTCTGACGGATATCCAGGGACTTGAGGACTTCTTTGGAGATATGGACTTTAAGGTAACAGGTACCACAGATGGTATTACTGCGATCCAGATGGATATCAAGATCCACGGACTGACAAGAGCAATCGTAGAGGGTGCTATTGCAAGATGCCGTGAAGCAAGACTCTTTATCATGGATAACTGCATGAAGAAAGCGATTGCAGAGCCTCGTAAAGAAGTTGGTCCTTATGCACCGAAGATCATTTCCCTGCAGATCGATCCCGAGAAGATCGGTGATGTTGTTGGACAGAGAGGAAAGACCATCAATGAGATTATCGCAAGGACCGGCGTTAAGATCGATATCACGGATGAAGGTAAGGTATCTGTATGCGGAACTGATCCTGAGATGATGGCAAAGGCAGTTGAGTATATCAAGACCATTGTGACTGATTATCAGGAAGGCCAGATCTTCAAGGGTGTTGTTGTCAGCATCAAGGAGTTTGGCGCATTTGTTGAGTTCGCACCCGGTAAGGAAGGCATGGTTCATATTTCAAAGATTGCCAAAGAAAGAATCAACCGTGTAGAAGATGTTCTTACATTAGGTGATAAGGTGACTGTTGTATGCCTTGGCAAGGATAAGATGGGCAGAATGAGCTTCTCCATGAAGGATGTAGCACAGCAGTAAAAACATCAGAAAACATCATAATAAAAAACGAGAACTGCCGGCAGGGCTGAAACCTGTCGGCAGTTTTTTGTGTCATAGGAAATTACTCTGTAATGTTCCACTGATATGTAAAAGCCCTCCGGACAGGATTCTTTCTTGTCTTGTCATATATCCGGGTCTTTTTCATATACTGAGATATAGGAAAAAGGAGGACAAGATGAACGCAGAGGAGATTTTACATATTTTTCCACAGACGCTCAGGGAACGGTTCAAAATGGCTGCGGAAAAAGCAGAAGGACTGCAGGAGATCAGATTTGCTGTAGGAAGACCGGTACGTGTCATTATGGAAGAAGGGGAATTTTTTCTGGAAAATACCGGAAAACTGGCAAGGATCATAGCAGAAGACTGCTGGATCTTACAGGAAAAGGAAATGGCACAGTTTCTGGATCATGTCTGCAGCTATTCCAGATATGCCTACGAGGAGGATATACGGCAGGGATTCCTTACAGTTCCCGGCGGGCACCGGATCGGGATCGCAGGACAGGTTATCCTGAAGGAAGATGGAAGTATCAGAAATATGAAATATATCAGTTATGCCAACATCAGGATTTCCCATGAAATTCCGGGGGCTGCCGGGCTGCTGATGCCGTATCTTTATGAAAAAGGACGGATACTGAATACAATACTGATCGGACCTCCACTGAGCGGTAAGACAACAGTTCTTAGGGATATAATCCGGCAGTTATCTTATGGCAGTGAGTCACACAGGGGAAGACAGGTAGCGGTAGTAGACGAGAGATCGGAAATTGCCGGTTCCTATATGGGGATACCGGGAAATGATCTGGGGCTACGGACAGACATACTGGATTCCTGCCCGAAAAGCCTTGGTATGCTGCTTCTTGTAAGATCCATGGCACCGGAAGTGATCGCAGTAGACGAGATCGGTGGCAAAAGGGATGCGGATTCGATCCTGGAAATCATCAGATGTGGCTGCAGTGTGATCGCTACCATGCATGGGAGCCGCATGGAAGAAATGAAAGAAAGGGGAATACCAGAGAGACTGTTTGACTGTGTGGTACTTCTGGAAAGGCGGGGGAGGGAAGGAGAGCCCTTTTCTATTCTGAAACGGACGGGAGAGGGATATGACAGGTAAGATCCTTGGGATATTGGGACTGTTAACAGGATCAATCGGATTCGCAGCAGAAATCTGCAGGGGAAGAAAAGACCAGATCCTGCTGCTGAAAGAAATCAGGGAAATGTTCTGCCTGATTCAGGGAGAGATTGATTATACCGCATTGCCGCTTCCTGAAATTTTCAGAAATCTGTCAGAAAGGATAAAGGAACCACTCTCCGGTGCATTAAGGGAAACGGCAGACAGGCTTACCATGGAACAGGGAGAAACGGTCAGGGAGCTCTGGCAGAAGGAGATGGAAAAGGCACTTGGCTCTTATCATTTGTCTGGCGATCAGAAACAGATCCTGTTTTCTTTTCCGGACGGATTTACAGAAAATGAATACAGAGGACAGGCAAGAGCAATAGACAGGTACATAAGGGATATGGATAGGGAGATACAACAGTGTGAGGAAGAACTTAAGAGTAAGAACAGGATTATAATGAGCCTTGGAATTGCAGCAGGACTGTTTCTGGTGATCGTTTTGCTGTGACAGGAGCAGGAGGAGCAATGGGAGTAGGGCTGATATTTAAAATAGCTGCAGTGGGGATACTGGTGACAATCTTAAGTCAGGTGCTGAAACATAGTGGGAGAGAAGAACACGCATTTCTGATCAGTCTTGCCGGACTGATCCTTGTACTGACATGGATCCTGCCATATATTTATGACCTGTTTGTAATGGTACAGGATCTGTTCCAGTTCTGAGAGGAGGATGGAAATGGACATGCTGAAGATCGGGATCCTGGGGTTGACGGGCGTTATGCTGGCGATCCAGTTTAAAGGTTCCAAAGCAGAGATCAGTCTGTATATGGGAGTGGCACTTTGCATTCTTATTTTTGCTTTTTCAATGGAAAAGATCGGTGGTATCCTTTCACAGGTCCTGTCCCTGAAAAGGTATATCGGAGGAAGTGAACACTGGCTTGTCCTGATTCTGAAAGCAGTAGGGATTACCTATATTGGAGATTTCTGTGCCAGTGTCTGTAAGGATGCCGGATATCAGGCGGTGGCCGGACAGATAGAGATCTTTGCCAAACTTTCTGTTCTGTGCTTCAGTCTGCCGGTCATGGTTGCAGTCATTGAAAATATCAGTGCGATTGTAGGGGGATAAAATGGATGACTATTTAACGGAACAGGTGGAGGAGCTTAACCTGACTGCTGCATCGGAGGCATTTACGAAACTGTTTCCGGGATATCAGATCGATATGAACGCTCTTTTCAGCATGATACTGGAGGGACAGGCAGGGGAGGCCTTTAAGATGATCATACAGGCGGTAAAGGAGGGATTTACAGGGGATCTTGCAGGTATGAAGACACTGCTTGTGAGCATTTTACTGATCGGTATCTTTTCTGCACTGTTGTCTGATTTTTCAGATATCCTGGCGAAAGGAAATACAAGAGGAACCGGATTTTATCTGCTGTATCTGATTCTTCTTTCCACATTGACCGGAGCATTTACCGTGATTTCCAGGATCACAGTTACCACCTTTGAAAATATTATCCTTTTTGTAAAGCTGTTTGTTCCCTCATGGGCTGTGAGTGTTTCTGTTTCACTTGGAGCGACAACGGCATCTTTTTACTACGGAATGATGCTGCTTCTTGTATGGGGGATTGAGGAGATCCTTCTTTCAGTAATGGTTCCTTTTATTTACAGCTATGTGATCCTGGCGCTCCTTTCAGCGCTGTTTCCGGAAGAAAGGCTGAATCTCCTGCTTGATTTTATGAAAAGGATCTCAGATTTTGCATTTAAGATCATGCTGGCACTGGTTACCGGAATGTCTTTTGTACAGGCACTGATCATACCGGCAGTGGATGGACTTAAGGTATCAGCAATGAAGAAGGCCATGCAGGTACTCCCGGGAATTGGCGGGGCAGTAGAAGGGGTGGCAGAACTTGTACTGGGATCAGCAGTGCTTATCCGGAATACCATGGGAATCTTATTTCTGGTATTGCTGCTCCTGATCTGTGCGCTGCCGGTTTTAAAAATCCTGGTGCTTTCCGGGCTGATCCGGTTTGGCGCCGCTCTCAGCAGTGTGGTTGGAGATAAACGGCTGTCTGGCTGCGTGGATAAAGTAGGAGAAGGATGCTTCCTGCTTCTTCGCTGTGTTCTTACAGGCATGGCACTGTTTCTGATCGTTGTGGCGATCGTGTCGTGCATTGTGAGGTGAAGCGGTATATGACAGAGGTGATCAGGGAAACCGGGATATTTATTATCGTGGCGGAGGCCATGGTCTGTCTTGCCCCGTCAGAGGTATACACAAAGTATATCAGGCTGATTGTTGGAATGGTTCTGGTGGTACGGCTGGCATTGCCGGTTCTGTCCCTGTTTTCTGGGAATGGTGCACTGCCTGATTCTGAGGAACTTCCTGCTTATGAAATGGAAACAGAGCTATTGACAGATGAGGCATATGAAGATCCTGTGCGGCAGCAGATGGAAAAAGAGATCATGCAGAGACTTGGGAAGATGGAAGGGGTACAGATCCTGGATGTAAGGCTGAAAGAAAGAGAAGAGGGAAGCATGTATCTTCTTGTCGTACTGGAAGCACCGGAAAAAGAAAGCCTGTTTGCAGAAAACAGCATGATAGAGGGGAAAGAAGAATGGCTGCAGCAGAAAAAACAGTATCTTGCGGAGAAGCTGCAGATGGATATGTCAGATATGGAGGTTGAAGTGTCTGAATGGAGATGAAGAGGAAAGAAAAGTTATTCAGATCCTTTACAGGGAAAAAGGAGAATTTTCTGATCCTGTTTCTGGCCGGGATTCTGCTGCTTGTGATCGCCTGGCCGGCAGAAGAAAAAAAGAAGGAAAGCAAGTACGGTTTTTGGGACAGCCAATATGATACGATAGTATCAGAGGGAAGTGAAGCTACCGGTATTCCGGAGAAAGCAACAGATGCGGAGGCAATGCGGGAGTATGCGACTGTGATGGAAGAGCAGCTTGAAGATTTCCTGTCTTCTGTGGAAGGAGCAGGTGAAGTAAAGGTATTCCTGACGCTGAAGGGATCCGGTGAAGCTGTGATAGAGAAAGATACAGAGTCTTCTCTGGATTCCAGCACAGAAGTAGAGGGAAGCGGCAGTAAAAATACAGCTGAGTCTACAGAAAAGATGGTTTCGGTTTATACAGAGGATGGCACAAGACCTTTTGTAAAAAAGGTGATCTATCCGGAGGTGGAAGGCGTTGTTGTCTGCGTAAGTGGTGCAGATCAGGGGAAAATAAATAAAAACATTACGGAGGCAATTCAGGCATTATTCGGGATAGATGTACATAAAATAAAAATAATCAAAATGAGTTCCAGATAAGGAGAACAGCGTTGAAAAATATGATGAAAAAGAATCAGATCATGATCACGGCTCTGGCAATTATGATCGCAATTGCGGGATATCTGAATTTTGCAGGTTCCAGGATTTCGGAGGAAGAGATCATGGAAACCGGTGCAGATTCTGCTGTGACTACGAAAGAGGATACACTTGATACGGAGGATACACAGGTGGCTTCATTATTTGAGATTTCTGACGAAGATATGGAAGCAGCAGAAAATTATGATATTGCGAGTCTGGATTCGGATGTAGTCAGTGAGGAACCGGATTATCTTGATGAGACCATGCAGGAAAGCATGACAGAGAGCACCGGGGATGAACTGTCAGACCAAAGCATACCGGGGGAGGCTGTATTTACGTCATCTTCCAGTCTTGACAGCCTGTCAGGTGCCAAATTGCTGAAGGAGCAGGTGCGTGCCAGAAATAAGGAGACACTTCTTGAGATCATCAATAATGTAAATATCAGTGATGAGCAGAAGCAGGAAGCAATTGATGGCATGATCGCAATCACAGATGCGGCAGAAAAGGAAACAGCAGCCGAGATCCTGCTGCAGGCCAAGGGATTTGATGATGCTGTTGTGAGTATTGCAGATGGTATGGTGGATGTGGTGATAAATACCGGTGAACTGACAGAAGCACAGCGGGCACAGATCGAGGATATTGTGGTGCGCAAGACAGGGATCGGAGCGGAAAATATTGTAATCAGTACTACTACAGCCGAATAAAATGTGATATTCTATACAAAGACAGAGAAAGAGAGGAATTCTGTAATGGCAAGAGTATTTTTGATCGTGCTTGACAGTCTCGGGATCGGAGCGATGCCGGATGCAGATCAGTTTGGGGATGAAGGAACCAATACCCTGCGCTCTGCAACCGGCGGCTCTGATGCACATTATCCTAATCTGAAGGAAATGGGACTTTTTAATATTGATGGTGTGGATTTCTCAAAAGGTACCGGAGAGCCATCTGCAGCTTACGCCAGGATGACGGAGAAATCCAGAGGAAAGGATACCACGATCGGTCACTGGGAGATTGCGGGAATTATTTCAGAGAAACCACTTCCGGTTTATCCAGATGGATTTCCGGAGGAAATCCTTGCACCGTTCCGGAAGATGACGGGCAGGGGCATTCTGTGCAACAGACCTTATTCGGGAACAGAAGTTATCAAAGATTATGGGGATGAACATGTAAGGACAGGGGATCTGATCGTTTATACTTCGGCAGACAGTGTATTTCAGATCGCAGCCCATGAGGATGTGGTACCAGTAGAGACGCTGTACCATTACTGTGAAGAAGCAAGGGGGCTGCTTACCGGAAAGCATGGTGTCGGAAGAGTGATCGCAAGACCCTTTATGGGAGAGAGCGGTCATTATGTGAGAACACCAAGAAGACATGATTATTCACTTCTGCCACCGGCAGAAACCATGCTGGATGCATTGAAAGCGGCAGGCAGGGACGTGATCGCAGTAGGAAAAATACGGGACATTTTTGCCGGAAGAGGCATTACAGAAGCTGTATATACCAGTGGCAATACAGAAGGCATTGCCAGGACACTTGCCTATATGGATCAGGATTTTGACGGATTGTGCTTTACGAATCTTGTTGATTTTGATATGCTGTACGGGCACAGAAATAACTGTGAGGGCTATGGAAAGGCGCTGGAGGAGTTTGACAGGGCACTGCCTGAGATGATGGCAAAGCTGGGAGACGGAGATGTACTGATGATCACAGCCGATCATGGATGCGATCCAGGCTATACGGTTTCCACAGATCATTCCAGGGAATATACGCCTTTTCTGATGTATGGAGAGAAAATCAGACCTGTGAATCTGGGGACAAGAGATACCTTTGCAGATATCGGTGCAACTGTGCTTGAATATTTTCAGGTATCATCAGACATTGCAGGCACATCCATGCTTTAAATACAAAACGATCACTTGGAGGAAAAAACGTGGGAAATTACGATAAAGAAATCAACAGAAGACGTACGTTTGCAATCATTTCACATCCTGATGCTGGTAAGACGACACTGACAGAGAAGTTCCTTTTGTATGGAGGTGCCATTAATCTGGCAGGAAGTGTAAAGGGAAAGGCAACAGCCAGACATGCTGTATCTGACTGGATGGAGATCGAGAAGGAGAGAGGTATTTCTGTTACTTCCTCCGTTCTTCAGTTTGAATATGATGGTTTCTGTATCAACATTCTGGATACACCGGGACATCAGGACTTCTCGGAAGATACTTACCGTACACTGATGGCGGCAGACTCAGCAGTCATGGTCATTGATGCATCCAAGGGTGTAGAGGCACAGACAAGGAAGCTGTTCAAGGTCTGTGTCATGAGAAAGATCCCGATCTTTACCTTTATAAACAAAATGGACAGGGATGCCAATGATACCTTTGAACTTCTGGATGAAATTGAAAAAGAACTTGGTATTGCCACCTGTCCGGTTAACTGGCCCATTGGTTCAGGTAAGCGTTTCAAGGGGGTATATGACAGACATAAGCAGGAAGTGATCACCTTTTCAGATACGGAGAAGGGAACCAAAGAAGGGGAGACCAGACATATTCCTGTGGCCGGAAGAGAAGAACTGGATGCGGTGATAGGAGAAGAGGCAGCGGAAACGCTGATGGATGAAATTGACCTTCTGGACGGGGCAAGTGCAGAATTTGATCTGGAAGCCGTGCAGGCAGGCGAACTGACACCGGTATTTTTCGGTTCAGCCCTTACTAATTTTGGGGTGGAATTTTTCCTGCAGCATTTCCTTGAAATGACAACCACGCCTCTGCCGAGAAAGGCTGATATCGGTCTGATCTCACCGACAGAGAATGATTTTTCTGCTTTTGTGTTTAAGATACAGGCCAATATGAATAAAGCACACCGCGACAGGATCGCATTTATGAGGATCTGCTCCGGTAAATATGAGGCAAGCATGGAAGTGAAGCATGTACAGGGAAATAAAGTCATGCGTCTTTCACAGCCCCAGCAGATCATGGCGAGTGAAAGAAAGATCCTGGAAGAGGCCTATGCCGGTGATATCATCGGTGTATTTGACCCTGGTATCTTTTCTATCGGGGACACGCTGTGTATGCCAAAAGAACAGTTCTGCTATGAGGGAATCCCGACTTTTGCTCCGGAGCATTTTGCAAGGGTAAGACAGATCGATACCATGAAGAGAAAGCAGTTTGTGAAAGGGATCACCCAGATCGCCCAGGAGGGTGCGATCCAGATCTTCCAGGAATTTAATACCGGTATGGAAGAGATCATTGTGGGCGTGGTAGGTGTACTGCAGTTTGACGTCTTAAAATACCGTCTGGAAAATGAATATAATGTTGAGATCAAACTGGAGCCGCTGCCTTATGAGCATATCAGATGGATTGAGAATAAAGATATCGATCTGATGAAGCTGACAGGAACTTCCGATATGAAGAAGATCAAGGATCTGAAGGGCAATCCGCTTCTGCTGTTTATTAATTCCTGGAGCATTGGTATGACTCTTGAGAGAAATGAAGGACTTGTATTATCAGAGTTTGGACGTGATTAAATGAAAAACAGATGGCTTTCGACAGCCCTGATCCTTTCCTTGCTGCTTACCGGGTGCATGTCTGGTGAAATGGGAACGGATCAGGAACAGGCGAAGGAAACTCCGGCAGTGGAAGAACAGATCCCAAGAACCGGTGAAATGAATAATGATATAGCGGAAAGCCTGAAAAAAAGGCAGAATGGACAGTTTTATTTTGATCAGCTGCACAGTGAGGATCAGACTGTATATGTGGAGATTTTGGACATTCTGCAGCATTTTCAGAAGGATATTCCGTTGTCCTGTCTTGAGACAGACACGATAGAGAGGATATTCCAGTATGTGCTGAATGACCATCCGGAGATATTCTATGTGGAGGGATATACGTTTACCAGATATACCCTTGGCAGTGAGGTCAAGAAGATCACATTTTCCGGAACCTATACCATGGATGAAGAAGAAGCAGAAAGCCGCAGGAAGCTGATCCGGGCTTATGCAGAAAACTGCCTTACAGGCATTACTTCTGACATGGACGACTATGAAAAAACCAAATATATTTATGAGTATATCATCAATTCTACGGAATACGACTCGGAGGCACCGGATAATCAGAATATATGCTCTGTTTTTCTGTATGGAAGGAGTGTATGTCAGGGATATGCCAAGGCAACACAGTATCTGCTGAATCAGGCAGGAATAGATGCAACACTTGTGATGGGAAGAGTGCTTTCCGGAGAGGGACATGCCTGGAATCTGGCAAGACTCGATGGAAGCTGGTATTATATAGATACTACCTGGGGAGATGCTTCCTATCAGATGGTGGAGGGCAGTACAGAGGGTGAGGAGAGCATCCCGCCAATCAATTATGATTATCTGTGCGTAACAACAGCACAACTGACAGCAACACATTCGATCGATACGGGTGCATCTATGCCGGTATGTGATGATATGACAGACAATTATTACGTCAGGGAAGGCAGATATTTTACCTCTGTGGATAAACAGAAGCTGGAAGAGCTGTTCCAGACGGCATATGATACGGGAAGCACCTATGTGACGCTGAAATGTGCAGATGAGGCGGTTTATGAGGAGATGATCCGGTATCTGATCAGAGAACAGGGGATCTTTTCTTACCTGCATGGCGCAGAGGGTACAGTATCCTATGCGGATAACAGGGAGCAGCAGAGCCTGAGCTTCTGGCTCTGAGAGGAAAATTGGATTTAGGCTTTCCAAAAAACGTATTTTTTGGTATGATGAAAGTTAGATGACTGACATAAAGAAAGGAACAGGATCATGGAAAAGACAATGGAACAGAACACTTATGTATTACAGGATGATGATAGTTTTGGAACCGTCAAGATCGCTGATGATGTAGTAGCAGCTATTGGCAGTATCGCTGCAACTGAGGTTGAAGGCGTAGTTTCCATGGCTGGAAATATCGGCAACGAGCTGGCAAGTAAAATGGGAGTTAAGAGTCTTGCAAAGGGCGTAAAGGTAGAGGTCAATGGTAAGAATGTGAAGGCTGATATTGCCCTGATCGTGAAATATGGTTACAGCATCCCGGCGATTTCCCAGAAGGTGCAGGACAAGGTGAAATCTACGATCGAGAGTATGACAGGTCTGAATGTAACAGATGTGAATATCAGAGTTGCCGGCGTCGGCATGTAAGAAAGAATACAGGCAGGATAAACAAATGACCAGAAGAGAACTGAGAGAGCAGATATTCAAACTTCTTTTTCGTGTGGAGTTTAATAACAGAGAGGAAATGCCGGAGCAGACAGAGTTTTTCTTTGAAGAAGAGGAAAATCAGGCTGACGTGGCAGATACTGCTTACATTACAGACAAGCTGAACAGAATTCTTGAGAAACTCGCAGAGATCGATGCTGCATTGAATGAAAAGGTGGAAGGCTGGGATACAGGCAGAATGGGAAAGGTGGATCTGACTGTCCTTCGCCTTGCTGTTTATGAGATTTTATTTGATGAAGAGATACCAACAGGAGTAGCGATCAATGAAGCTGTAGAGCTTGCCAAGAAGTTTGGACAGGATTCGTCTTCCTCATTTGTAAATGGCGTTTTGGCAAAGTTTGTCCAGGAAGATAAATAATGCAGAATGTTTACACTGTTGGACAGGTAAATTCATATATTAAAAATATGTTTTCCCAGGATTTTTTATTGCAGTCCCTTTTGGTGAAGGGAGAGGTGAGTAACTGTAAATATCATTCCTCGGGACATATTTATTTTACACTGAAAGATGGAAAAGGAACGATTTCCTGCGTGATGTTTGCAGGAAACCGTTCCGGTCTTGCATTTCGGCTTACTGAAGGAATGCAGGTCATTGTACAGGGAACAGTTGATGTTTATGAAAGAGACGGAAAATATCAACTGTATGCTAAAAACATTACAAGAGACGGTGCAGGTGCCCTGTATGAAAAATATGAACAACTGAAAAAGGAACTGGAAGAGAGAGGCATGTTTGCACCCGAGTATAAGAAGGTGATCCCTCCTTATATCAGAACGCTGGGTGTTGTCACGGCACCGACGGGTGCAGCAGTCAGGGATATTATCAATATTGCGACCAGAAGAAACCCATATGTGCAGATAATCCTTTATCCGGCAGTCGTACAGGGAGACGGTGCGGCAGAAAGTATTATCAGGGGAATACATGCACTGGAGAAACAGAAGGTAGATGTCATGATCGTGGGAAGAGGCGGCGGTTCTATAGAGGATCTCTGGTGTTTTAATGAGGAATCGGTAGCAGAAGCTGTTTTTGACTGTGAGATTCCGATCATATCAGCGGTGGGACATGAGACAGATACTACGATCATTGATTATGTAGCAGACTTGCGGGCACCCACACCATCAGCAGCAGCGGAGCTTGCTGTGTATGATGTAAAGGCATTTATGGAGCGGCTTTCCGGACAGAGAACAATTTTAAACCGTGCTCTGGAACAGAAACTTACTTACTGCAGACTACGGCTCAAAAATCAGGAAGCCAGGCTTAAAATGAATTCCCCGATTTCCCAGATCCGTGAAAAGAAAATGTGGCTGTTACATACAGAAGAACAGCTTATGGCGCTGATGAATGGCAAAACAGGGGAATGCAGGCATCAGCTTGCTTTATATATTGAGCAGCTTAAGGGGCTGTCACCACTGGATAAACTGAACCAGGGATTTTCCTATGTGGAAGATGCAGAGGGCAGATGCGTAAATGATGTAAACCATGTCCATACAGGAGATGAACTGAAGATCTATGTAAAAAATGGAAGTTTGTATGCTTCTGTAACAGGAAAGGAATAAGCAAATGGGAGAAGAAAAAGATATCTCACTGGAAGAGGCCTTTACCAGGTTACAGGAAACGATCGAGAATCTGGAAAAGGATGATATTACGCTGGAACAGTCTTTTCAGGAATATCAGAAAGGCATGCTCCTCGTTAAAAAGTGTAATGAAATTATTGATAAAGTAGAAAAGAAAGTCCTGGTGCTGAATGAAGATGGGGGTACAGATGAATTTTAATGAACAGTTGCAGCAGAAGACGGCTGATGCAGAAGAGATTTTAAAGAAATATCTTCCGGAAGAAGAAGGATATCAGAAAAAGGTGATTGAGGCCATGAACTACAGCGTTCTGGCAGGAGGAAAAAGACTCAGACCGGTTCTGATGAAGGAAAGCTTTCTTCTGTTTGGCGGGCAGGGAGAAGTGATAGAGCCATTTATGGCAGCTCTTGAAATGATCCATAATTATTCCCTTGTACATGATGATCTTCCGGCCATGGATAATGATGAATACCGGAGAGGTAGGAAGACAACCTGGACTGTATACGGAGAAGGCATGGCAGTACTTGCAGGAGATGGTCTCCTGAATTTTGCCTATGAGACAGCCGCAAAAGCTTTTGATAAAGCTGGTAGCCAGGAAGAAATGAAGCGTGTTGCCAGGGCGCTTCAGATCCTTGCAGACAAGGCCGGTATTTATGGAATGATCGGCGGACAGAACGGGGATCTGGAAGCAGAAAAGGGAAATCTGCCTCTTACTGAAGAGCTGCTTTTATTTATCCATGAAAAGAAGACAGCAGCACTGATCCAGTCAGCTCTTATGATCGGCGGTGTTCTTGCAGGAGCATCAGATACAGAGATCAGGGATCTGGAAAAAGCGGCCTATGATATCGGGATCGCATTCCAGATCCAGGATGATATCCTGGATGTAACAGGCAATGAAGAAATACTTGGAAAACCCATTGGCAGTGATGAGAAAAATCACAAGCTCACTTATGTATCATTAAATGGACTCGAAAAATCAAGAGAAGACGTAAAGCGGCTTTCCGGAGAAGCAGAAGAGATCCTTGGCTCCTTTCAGGAGAAAAATCCATTTCTGATCAGCCTGATAGATTCCCTGATCACACGGCAGAAATAGACCGGACAGAAGAAAAGAAGGTGTTTATATGTTACTTGACCGAATCAATGCGGTAAATGATATTAAGAAAATAGATCCGGAAGATTACCCGGCACTGGCAGAAGAGATCAGACAGTTCCTGATCGAACATATTTCCAAAACCGGCGGACATCTGGGATCCAACCTTGGCACGGTAGAGCTGACAATGGCACTGCATCTTTCTTTTCAGCTCCCGGAGGACAAGATCATATGGGATGTGGGACATCAGTCCTATACGCATAAACTTCTGACGGGCCGTAAGGATCAGTTTGACAATTTGCGTAAATTCAGGGGAATGAGCGGCTTCCCCAAGAGAAAAGAAAGCAACTGTGACAGCTTCGATACCGGGCACAGCTCAACCTCTATTTCCGCAGGACTTGGTCTTGTTAAGGCAAGGGATATCCAGGGGCAGAAGAATAGTGTCATATCTGTGATCGGAGACGGTTCCCTGACAGGTGGTATGGCTTATGAAGCACTGAACAATGCAGCAAAGCTGGAAACCAATTTTATTATTGTTTTAAATGATAACAATATGTCCATATCAGAAAATGTAGGTGGCATTTCCAAATATCTGAATAATATCCGTACAGCCAATGCCTATCTGGACATCAAAGAGGGCGTGTATAATACCCTGAAGGACATGCCAAACGGTAACCGGATCGTAGAAGGTATCCGTAAAGCCAAGAGTGGCTTCAAACAGCTTGTGGTTCCGGGAATGTTTTTTGAGGATATGGGAATTACCTATCTTGGACCGGTGGATGGGCATAATATTCCGGCCATGCTCCGTATGTTCCAGGAAGCGAAGCGTGTGAGAAATACTGTTATCGTACATGTGATCACACAGAAGGGTAAGGGCTTTGAGCCGGCAGAAAGACATCCGGCAAGATTCCATGGAGCAGAGCCGTTTGATACAGAAACAGGAATTCCCTTAAAGCCGAGAACAACGGCTAATTATACCGATATTTTTTCAACTGTGATGTGTAAGCTTGGAGCAAGGAATGAAAAGGTGGTAGCGATCACAGCAGCCATGCCGGATGGAACCGGCCTGAAACGGTTCCGGAACATGTATCCGGACAGGTTTTTTGATGTGGGAATCGCAGAAGAGCATGCCGTCACCTTTGCAGCAGGACTTGCTGTCGGGGGCTTAAAGCCGGTAGTTGCGATCTATTCTTCCTTCCTGCAGAGAGCATACGA
>CACXDC010000155.1 GCA_902766365.1 uncultured Lachnospiraceae bacterium
ATTGCTGTTAAATTGTGTTGTACTACCATAATAGTTACCTCCTTGTATTTCTGCGCAAATCCGTTTGCGTCAGTTACTTTGTTATTGGTTGCTTTTTGTTGCTTTTATAGTAACCGGAAACCCGAAATTCAAAGACGGGCCCTGCCTTATGGCATTCAAAGCCTCCGGTTATTACCTTGGTCAGTCCTCCAGATTGCCGTGGGTAATGACGACTCTGGACTTTTTCTTTTTCAGATACCTGGGATCTGTTTCCGGCTCGGCATAGTATTTAGGAAGCTTTGCCTTCTCTTCCGGATCAGTGATCCTGTTCTCTAATACAGTACTTCTGACAATGTTCACATCCTTCGGCGCATCTACCATGATTCGCAGATGGTTCTTGGTTCCACCAAGGAACACGATCTTTACATTGTCACCGATCATCAGATATTCTTCTGTGCTTACTGTCAGTCTTAACATCTTTAACCTCCCTGTCTGCCGGTTCCAAGCTTTGCTGTTTCCTTAGATCTGAACCTTTCAGCCAAGCTTCCCTGCTTTCTGTAGAAATTTGTCTGTTATGCAACCTTTTATAATGAAATGTGTCATTTCCTGTAGAAAAGCCACAGAATATTTTCAGAGAAAATATGGCTTTTCCACCGCTGATACAACATAAAAGTAATTTTCACAGAACGGATCAGCTCAGAAGATATCTGTCTAAATCTGCTTTGACAATCGAGGTTCTCAAATAATTTCCAACTTTTTTTATATTTCCCCTAAAGTTTCCGGCAAACCATCCGAAATAATAAGCACAACGAAAAATGCAACATTCCATTATAAAATGTTGTATTTTTCGTTTTCCTTATTTAATCTCTTCCATATTCAGTTTTTCAAGAGGCGAAGCCTTTGTCGAAAAAAAGAAAAATATTCCCATTTATAAATTGACAAGGCATTTCACGTATTATAATATAGATAAGAACATATAAATTTTTTATAAAATTTATAAAAAATTATAAAGGAGGATATTCTCATGGAAAGTTATGATGCAGCTTATGCAGCAGCAGCTTCCGGTGTTTCCGCTGTTTACTCTATCATCTCACTTGCAGTTACCGTTCTTACCTTAGTTGCTATGTGGAAGATCTTTGTAAAAGCTGGTAAGGCTGGTTGGAAGTGCCTGATTCCTTTCTACAATACATACTGTCTGTATGATATTGCATGGGGAAATGGATGGTTATTCCTGCTGATGTTTGTTCCCTGCGTAAACATTGTTGTTTGGATCATGATGATCTTCAAACTGTCCAAGGCCTTTGGTCAGGGTACAGGATTTGGTTTCGGTTTATTATTCCTGAACACCATTTTCATTCTGATCCTTGGTTTCGGCAGTGCAGAGTACGTTGGACCTCAGGTTTCCGCAAAGAACCAATAATCCATGTTAAGCCAAAGGCAGTTCATCATCCGGTGAACTGCCTTTTTATTGCAAAAAAAGAGAAACTGATGATTACCAGTTTCTCTCTTTTTCTATGCTCTGCATCACTACAGTGCTTTAATTCTGTTTACCGCCTCTACTGTATTCTCATAGCTTCCAAAAGCTGTCAGTCTGAAGTAAGTCTCTCCGCTCGGTCCAAAGCCTGAACCAGGTGTACCGACTACACTTGCTTTCTCCAGCATGTAATCAAAGAACTCCCAGCTTGTCATGCCATTTGGTGCCTTCAGCCAGATATAAGGAGCATTCACACCACCGGATACCGTGTAACCGGCTTCCTTAAGGCCATTCAGGATATAAGCTGCATTCTTCATATAATAGGCAACCTGTTCCTTTAACTGTGCCTTTCCTTCCGGTGAATATACTGCTTCGCCTGCACGCTGTACGATGTAAGGTGCACCATTATACTTGGTACCATGTCTTCTTGCCCAGAGAGAATGAAGGGACACATCCCCACTCTTCAGTTCCTTGGGAATGACTGTGAATCCAAGTCTTACACCGGTAAAGCCTGCATTTTTGGAGAAAGAGCGAAGCTCGATTGCACAGGTTCTTGCACCCTCGCACTCATAAATGGAATGCGGTACGTTTGCTTCTGAAATGTATGCTTCATAAGCAGCATCATAAATAATAACTGCTCCCACTTTGTTCGCATAATCAACCCACTCCTGCAGCTGATCCTTTGTGATCGTGGAGCCTGTAGGATTGTTTGGGAAACAGAGATAGATAATATCCGGTGTTTCCTTCGGCAGCTCCGGTGCAAAGTTATTGTCTGCTGTACAGGGCATATAGATAACATCACTCCATGTCTCTTTGACCGGATCATAGGTGCCGGTTCTGCCCGCCATAACATTAGTATCCACATAAACAGGATAAACCGGATCACACACAGCGATCTTATTATCCAGTCCGAAGATTTCCTGAATATTACCGGAATCGCACTTGGCACCATCTGACACGAAAATCTCGTCTGCCGAGATCTGGCATCCTCTTGCCTTGTAGTCATTATCTGCAATCGCATTTCTTAAGAACTCATAGCCAAGATCAGGTGCATAGCCTCTGAAGGTTTCTGCCTTTCCCATTTCATCGACAGCCTTGTGCATGGCCTCAATGATCGCCGGCACAAGGGGCTGGGTCACATCACCGATACTGAGTCTGATCACCTTTTTATCCGGATGTGCTTCCTGATAGGCTCTCTGCTTCTTTCCTACTGTAGAGAAAAGATAGCTGCCCGGAAGCTTCAGGTAATTTTCATTTACTTTAAACATTTATTCTGTCTCCTCCTGGATCTTTAGATTTCTACTTCACCTTCAAACACAGTGGTCGCCGGTCCTGTCATATAAACACGGTTTTCTGCTTTATCCCACTGAACTTGTAAAGTACCACCTAATAGTTTAACAGTAACCGTGTCTTTCGTCAAACCATTTAAGATACAGGCAACAACAGTTGCACAGGCGCCGGTTCCACAGGCCAGTGTCTCTCCGGTTCCTCTTTCCCATACTCTCATCTCCACGTTTTCCTGATCCAGCACCTTCACAAACTCGGCATTGACTCTCTTTGGAAATCTTGGATGATTCTCAAACTTCGGACCGATCTGTTCAAGGGGAAAGCTCTGTACATCATCTACGAAAACGACCGCATGGGGATTGCCCATGGATACACAGGTCA
>CACXDC010000156.1 GCA_902766365.1 uncultured Lachnospiraceae bacterium
ATCCAAAGTAAATCTGTAATCCACTATACTGTAATTTTCAGATACCCCATAACAAAGCTGCCGGCATCAAACGATGCCGGCAGCTTTATTATCTTTTATTCCATTCCGGGTTCTGTATCTGATCATTTAACAGTTACAGATGTAATATGAGGATTTACACCCTCATACCAGTAAAGGAAGCCTTCCATATCTACGGTATCGCCAACCTGCAGATTCTTTACTGTCTGATAAACCTCTGTGGTATTGTCACACAGATAGGATTCAACGGTAAATGTATAGGTCTGTCCGTTGCTGGATACATTAAAGTAAAGATCATCTCCGTCACTTCCGGAGCCATCCCAGCTGTACAGGAAAGCTGCACCATCACCGGAATCTTCTACTGTCATATCCTTGAAGGATACGAATTCATTCTGATGATTGATCAGCTCATCTGTTCCAAGCAGAGAAGTTACATCTTCTGCCTTTGCTACATAACTGCCATCCTCGATCTCGAAGGTAGCATCGATCACTTCTACTTCACCTGACCACTCAGACTTGTAACCGGTTACCTT
The DNA here is from genome assembly GCA_902766365.1 of uncultured Lachnospiraceae bacterium. Classification (GTDB taxonomy): domain Bacteria; phylum Bacillota; class Clostridia; order Lachnospirales; family Lachnospiraceae; genus Suilimivivens. Next base: position 552 of record CACXDC010000156.1, read on the forward strand.
GATCTTGGTTCCGGGAACCAGCTTGGCATAATCTTCCTCGGAGCATGCCATATTGTAAAGGAAGTAAGCACCATCCTTATCCTGGGAATAAACGGTTGCCTGATTATCCCACCAGGACTGCTTTGCCTGCACATAAGTTTCAATTACTACCTCGCTGTCAAGCGGTGCTGCCACATACTCTTCATAGGTCATAACACCTTCTGACTTCTCATCTGTTCCTGCATCCTTGCTGCCACAGCCTGCAAATGCAAATACCATAGCTGCTGCAAGAAGTACTGCCAAATACTTTTTCATATTTTCCTCCATTCTGAAGCCTCATAAGAAATTTTATCATCAACGGGCTTCAATCCTCTGTCATTGTAATGAAGTTTTAATTATAAATCAATCTTTTTTACGATTTTCTCTGTATTTTTTCATTTTCTGACCAGAAAAGATCACAAGAAGCACTGTCCAGACCGTAACAAGACTTCCCAGAAGAACCCTTGCTGTCACAGGCAGCGGTCCGAGATCCTCCTTTTCCCCGGTCGCTGTACTTCCTTTTTTCAGCCGGTACAACGAAGTCACATCACTGTACAGCTTACTGATATAGGCATCATCCACTGTCTCCCCACGCCGCACGGATTTCACTGTACTTTCAATGAGCTGCCCGGCACCGTCACGTAAAGATGCCGAACCGTTAAATACCGGTGTCACGAAGGTATCGTCAAGATGTGTCATCAGAAGCTCTGACGCTTTGATCTTCACTTCATAATGGACATTATTGTCCTCCCCGATTCTTTCAAGATAATCCTGATATTCTTCCGACTCCTGTGCCCTTGTGGTCACCGGCAGATATCCTTCCGTCTCTGCATAGGCTGTCTGCACATCATCTGACAGAAGATACTGGGTGAACAGCCAGGAAGCCAGTACTTCCTGCGGATCTGCCTTATTGAAAATACAGACAGACGGTCCCTGCGAGATCATCTTTGGATTCTCCGGATCAAACTGCGGTACCATCATAACCTCTGTTTCAAAGGGAACCAGCTTATCCTTACTGATATCACAAAGCGGTGCATCCGTTCCCATCCAGGTGGCTCCTGCTGTGGAATCCACAGCGAAGATGCACTGCCCGGCATTCAGGAAATTCGCCGGATAACTGGAGATCTTAAACGTAGAAAAAGCCTTTGTTTCTGCATGCTTTGCAATCACCTTTAACAGTTCTGCCGTTGTGTCATTGAAGATTTCTATATTTCCATCTGCATCTGAATAGCCTGCGCCTTTCTGATACAGCATCTGGATCATCATATTATCAGTAGACTTATACAGGAACGGGATCATGACATTCTGTCCATTTACCTTAAAATTTCCGTCTGTGCCCTTTTCCATGGCTGCTTCGGAAACTTCCCATATAAAATCCCAGGTCAGTGTTTCCGGCAGGGTATAGCCCAGCTTTTCCACATAAGTTTTATTTACATAGCAGGCTTCTGTGGAGCGCATGTAAGGAAGCGCATAATAATGATCATCAAAGCTGCATTCCTTCAGGAACTGTGGTACGATCTCCTCTTCCTTCACAGAATCAAACTTTACCTGCTCTCCCCCAAGTCCATAGGAGGCATCCGCAAACAGATCATCTAACGGTACCACCACATTGGTTCCTGTCAGGTAAGTGGCGATATGATCCGGATAGGTGATACAGACATTCGGCGTAGTTCCTGTGGAAATATTGGTGATCACATCATTATAAATATCCCCGTAATTGGTATAAAGCCGTAAGTTTACCCGGATATTCGGATATATCTTTTCAAAGTCCGTAATGGCCTTCTGGTAAATGGCAGTCTGTGTCTTATTGGTATCATTCTTGGCCCAAAACGTGATCTCGTAGTCCCTTGTTTCATCAAAGCTTTCCGGAACAGCAAAGGCGGAAAGTCCCTTTGATCCATGGCACCCTGTCAGAAGAAGCATGACTGCTGCCAGTCCTGCAAATACGGCTGCCAGTTTCCTGTTTGGTCTTTTTCCTCTTATCATCCCTTGGTTCCTCCCTGGGATACCCCGCTCATAATCTTTTCCCGGAAGATCAGGAACAGAAGGATCAGCGGCAGTGATATGATCACAACTGCTGCCATCATGGCCGGTATATTCTCTCTTCCAAAGCCGTTCTCCCGGATCTCCTGGATCCCGTTTGACACCAGATAGTACTTTTCATTATCCGTGATCAATCTTGGCCATACATAGGAATTCCAGCATTCGATCACCTTCAGGATCCCCACCGTGATCAGCGTCGGTCTGCAGATCGGCACCATGACCTTCCACAGATACTTCAGGTCAGAGGTTCCGTCCACCTTGGCCGCATAGTAAAGGGAATCTGGCACCTGTGCGAAATTTTCCTTCAGCAGATAAATATAGAACACGCTGGTTACTGACGGCAATATCAGGCCTGCAAAGGTATTTCTCAGATTTAAGCTTGTGATCGTGGCAAAGTTCGTGATAATCACAAGTTCATTAGGGATCATCATCAGGGAAAGAAACAGCGTAAAGATCAGGTTCTTTCCTTTAAATTCCAGTCTGGCAAAGGCATAGGCCGCCAGCGTAATGACCACCAGCATCAGCGCTGTCGTGATCACGGTAAAGATCAGTGTATTCAGCAGATATCTGCCAAGCGGCACACTGGTAAAGGCATCCGCATAATTTTTCAGTGTCGGTGACAGGGTGAAAAACTTCGGAATATATTCGGAGTTATATTCTCCATAGCCCTTTACGGATGTCAGCAGCATCCAGTAAAAAGGAAAACATACCAGTACTGCCCATATCGTCAGCAGGATATACAGGATCGTCTGTGAAAGACGTTTTCTGTTCCTGGCTCTTTTTTCTATTACTTCATAATCTGTTTTAGGTTCCATGCTCTTTTCCTTAATAATATACGTGCTTTTTGCTTACCATCAGATTGATACAGGTGATCGTGAGGATGATCACAAACAGCAGGATCGCCGCCGCTGACGCATAGGACGGATACCCGCCGCTGTCCCCATACAGCATGTCATACACATATCCTACGATGGTATTCATCTCCGCAGCATTTAAGTCTGTTCCAAACAGTGCCACTGCGTCACTGTATTCCTTGAAGGCTCCGATAAAGCCCGTAATGATCAGATAAAAACAGGTGGGTGAGATCATTGGAAGCGTGATCTTATAAAAGATCCGGAAAGGAGACGTCCCATCTACTCTGGCTGCATTATAATAATTCCGGTTCACAGATGCCAGTGCACTTGTCAGCAGCAGGATCTTGAATGGCATGACTACCCAGATAATATAAAAACACAGCACAAACATCTTCGCCCAGTAAGGCCCGTCAATGAAGTCCACTGATGAAGCCCCAAACCACTTCAGGATCAGGTTCACAAGACCATCCGTATAGGCTGTCTTTTTGAACAGGATCATAAATACCAGCCCGACTGCCAGTGTATTTGTCACATAGGGCAGAAAATAAATGGTCTGGAACAGCTTCTGCAGCGGCCCGATAGAACTGAGTGCCAGTGAGATCAGCAGGGCGATCCCTGTAGAAATGGGAACCGTGATCACAACCATCAGAAAGGTATTCTTCACTGCCTGCAGAAAATACGGGTCATGAAGTACATAGGAAAAATTATAGGTTCCAACAGAAAAATAGGTCTGGGAGGCAAAATTGTACCCCTCTTCCATAGAATATACAAATACATCGATCAGCGGATATACCATAAAGCAGCCAAGAAACAGAATCGCCGGCAGCAGATACAGAAACGCTTTTCCATTTTTATTTTCCATTATTCTGCTTCCTCCGGATAAATCCTCTCTTCTGTTTCCTTATGGAACAGCAGCACTTTGGACGGACGAAGAGCGAATCTTACCTTCTCTTCCGTCACCTGCAGCCGCATTTCCGCATCGATAATAGACCGCACGGTAGGATTTAAGGATGCCGCACTTGTAGAAACTACGCTGATATCCCTTCCCATCACTTCTACCCGTACAAGATCAAGTGACAGAGGCCCATCCTCCTTAAGCAGAAAGCCCTCCGGACGGATTCCCACCGTAAGTGGCTGATCCTCTACCCCTCTGACAGCAAGCACAGCTTCCTCTCCGATCAGAAGCTGTCCCTTCTCCACGCGGCCTTCAAACAGGTTGATCTGCGGTGTTCCAAGGAACCTTGCCACAAACAGGTTCACCGGATCTTCATAAACCTCCTGGGGCTTACCGGTCTGCTGGACTACACCGTCCTTCATGACCACGATCCTGTCAGAAATACTCATGGCCTCTTCCTGATCGTGGGTGACAAACACAGTCGTGATCCCTGTTTCTTTCTGGATCCTGCGGATCTCTTCCCTTGTCTGCAGGCGGAGTCTTGCATCCAGATTGGACAGCGGCTCATCCAGAAGAAGTACCTTTGGCATTTTCACAAGAGCCCTGGCGATGGCAACTCTCTGCTGCTGTCCGCCGGAAAGCTCACTTGGCTTTCGGTCTGTCAGATTCTCGATCTGCACAAGCCTTGCTGCCTCCATGGCCTTCTCTTTCATCTCATCCTTCGTCAGCTTATCCTTTCCTTTCAGATTCTCCAGCGGAAAGGTAATATTCTGCAGTACGCTCAGATGCGGATACAGTGCATAATTCTGGAATACCACGCCTACGCCACGGTTTTCCGGCGGCAGATCCGTCACGTCATCCTCTCCAAAGAAGATCCTTCCTTCTGTGGGCTTCTGCAGTCCGCAGATCATAAAAAGGGTGGTACTCTTGCCACAGCCGGAAGGGCCAAGGAGCCCTACCAGTTCTCCGTCCGGTATTTCAAAGCTAAAATGGTCTACCGCAACCACTTCACCCTTTCCCTTTTTATCCCGGCTCTTAAATTTTTTCGTCAGATCCTGTAATACCACTTTCATCCTGATTCTCCTGTAAATACTGCTGTGCTAATCTCCGTATTTCTTCCTTCATCGCATCTACGACCCACACAGGGCCGATGATCTGTATGCCGCTCCCAAGACCCATGATCCAGGAAAAGAACTGCCGGCTCACCGCCACCTTCACATTCATCGTGAAATGCTCTGCATCCTTTTTCAGGAAAGGGATGTTCTTTCCAAAGCGGTCGATCATGATCCCTGCCATGGCATTGTCACAGAGAAGCTTCACGTTCTCTTCCCTGCCGTCAAACATGCCAAACATCTTCCGTTCATAGACCGCCATGTCAAATTCCTGAAAAACTTCCCTGCCTTCCCGTTTCTCCGGAAGCATTTCAATATGAAGCATCTTGTCTACCCGGAAATGCTTGATCTTCGTTTCACTGCTGTCATAACCTACCAGATAGTAATTTTCATCATTCCAGGTCAGCGCCCAGGGGCTGATCTCATAATATCCACCATCCCGGCGAAGAAGCATCTCTTTATCCACATTCCAGTTAAAATACTGGAAGCGGATCTGCGCATTCTCACTGATCGCCGTGTGGATACTGTCCACATTATAATAAATGCTTTCATTCATGGTCTTGACCCGTTCAGTCACATAGACCTGACGGTTCAGCTTGGAAGCCTCATACTGGCTTGCCAGCCCTTCGATCTTGTGGATCAGTTCTGCCGACTTCCGGGCCGTGATAAATCTGGCCGACTGCACAGAATCCACCAGAAGCTTTAACTCCGCCAGTTCAAACTGCCGGTTTCCCACATGATAATAATAATTCCGGTTTTCCTGCACACCGATCACATCAAGACCATAGGTGCGAAGGCTCTCCAGGTCGCTGTAAAGGCTCTTCCGCTCCGCTGTGATCCCATAGGAAGCCAGCGCTGTGATCATCTCCTGCACCGTGATACTGTGTGTTTCATCCGTCTTTTCCAGAAGGATCTTCATCAGATAAAGGATTTTCAGTTTCTGGTTCACTCTCTGCGCCATCTACGATACCATGCCTGTCAGGTTCCGGAACAGCTCCAGATCCTCTGCCTTTACCTTAAGGCTTGTCTCGATCTTCTCTCCTTCCGGTGTCGTCACAATGATCTCCACCACACTGTCTTCCCGAAGTCCCTTTGCATGCACAGCCTTGCAGAAAGCCGGGAATTTCGGATGATTCTTTTTAAAGGTATTCCATGCTCCCATGAACTTCATCATATTGCCAAAATCCATCGTATTCTCTTCCATTTCTTATTTCGTTCTTTTCGGTGTATTATACAATATTTCGTCTATTGCTACAAGTAAAGAGCCACTGTCAGCAAAAGAAACAGATAAATGATATTCACAAAAGTAAACCATCCAAGATATCTGCCCCTGTTTTCCTTATACTTTCCTGTATAGAGTTTAAAGGAGATCAGGCTGGCCATGGATGCGATCAGGGTACCAAGCCCACCCAGATTCACCCCGATCAGCAGATCCCTGTAATTTTCTGTAAAACCGGAAAGAAGTACTGCTGCCGGTACATTACTGATCACCTGGCTTGCCAGGACCCCTGTCAGGATCTCACGTCCACTCACAAAATATTCAAGTGCCTCCCGGATCTGACTGATCCTTCCAAGATTCCCGATCAGTATAAAGAAGCTGACAAAAGTAACCAGCAGGGCATAATCAGCTCCTTTCAGGGCTTCTTTGTCAAAAATGACCGTATATAAAAATACAGCCGCTACCAGAATGCCGTAGGGAAGGATTCTTGCTACCACCAGCAGAGCGAGCAGGAACAGCAGTCCATAAACCAGATTACGGCATTTCCTGCTCTGCTTTATCTCCGTCTCCTCTTCCATCCTGCAGGAAATTTTCTGCCCTTTCCCTCTGATAAACAGCAGGGAAATCAGCAGAAGAAAAAACGTGATCACTGTGTAAGGCAACAGAATCCCCATAAACTTTGGAATACTGCAGTCCATTAGCCCATACAGGTACAGATTCTGTGGATTTCCTATAGGTGTCAGCATACTGCCAAGGTTCGCTGCTACTGTCTGCAGGATCACCGTCGGGATCATCGCCTGTTCCTGTCCGCACTTTTCAAGAACCAGGATACTGAACGGCACAAAAGTAAGCAGTGATACATCATTGGTGATCAGCATACTGAAAAAGAAGCACAGCATGACAAGCAGAAGGACCAGCTGCCAGAGTCTTCCCGTCTTCTGTAACAGCCTGCTTCCAATTTGGTCAAATAATCCCGTCCGCTGAAAGCCCTGCATGATCACCATCAGGCTGAACAGGATCCCCAGTGTCCGTAAATCAATATAGCCGATATACTGCCTGTCCGGCTTAATAAAAAATGCTGATACTATCGCCAGAAGTGTGGCGATAGTCAGCACGGTTTCTTTTTTCATAAAGGATATTATCTTTTTCATGCTTTTTGCTTCCTCTGTAACAGACAGAATATGATTACGCAAATGACTGCTGAGAACAGGGATCCTGCTGCTGTTGCCAGTCCCATGGGTAACAGGGTCTCCGGAAACAGCATGGAGGTTACATATACGCCCGGGATCCGGACAAACAGGATTGCCAGAATATTATGCAGGAAAGAAAACTCAGATCTTCCAAGGGCGCAGAAATATCCGCTGAAGCTGAAATGGATGCCTGCAAAAATACAGTCAAATACATAACCACGGAGGTACTGACCGCCAAGCCTTACCACATCTGCGCCATCACTGCTTGCAGAATCGGTAAAGAGCGCCACCACCGTTTCCGGAATGATCTGCATGATAACTGCTACCACAATGCCAAAGCATACGGTAATGATCGTGGCATACCGCAGGGTCTGTCTTGCTCTCTCCGGCTTGCCTGCCCCGATATTCTGGGCTCCCAGTGCTGACACAGTAGAAAGCATGGAAGACGGCACCAGAAACAGAAAGCTGATGATCTTTTCCACGATACCAACTGCAGCTGCATCATTTAAGCCTCTGCGGTTGGCAATGATCGTGATGACAATGAAAGCGATCTGGATAAAGCCATCCTGCAGTGCCACCGGGATACCGATCTTCAGGATCTGGGAGGTCACCTGCTTTCTTGGTTTAAAGCATTCCCTGCTTACGCCAAGTTCTTCTTTCTGCTTCAGGATCACAATCAGGGATACGATCACGCTCACTGCCTGGGAACATACGGTACCAAGGGCTGCTCCTGCGGGTCCAAGGTGCATGGCCCCCATAAATACATAGTCCAGCACAATATTGGTCACACAGGCCACAGCGATAAAATACATGGGACTTTTGCTGTCGCCAAGTCCCCTGAATATGGAACTGATGATATTGTATGCGGTAATAAAAGGGATTCCGATAAAACAGATCGTCAGGTAGGTAATGGTTCCCTGCACAGCCTCTGCCGGGGTTGACATTACTGCTACGATCGGCTTTGTGAGCAGGAGCAGGATCACCATAAGTCCAATGGCTACTCCCATAAAAAGCGTCACTGTATTTCCCACCTTCATGGAGACACCTTCTCTGTCCTTTGCTCCTACTGCCTGCCCGATCGTAACCGTTGCTCCCATGGCAAGACCCACGATCATAACCGTGATCATGTGCATCACCTGAGATCCAATGGAAACTGCGGTAGTGCTGGCTACTCCCTCAAACTGCCCTACGATGAACAGATCTGCCATCCCGTACAGGGTCTGCAGAAAATATGATAATAAATAAGGAAGAGAAAAGATTGCTACATTCTTCAGTACACTGCCGGTTGTTAAGTTTTTCTCCATATGTAAGTACTCCTGTTCCGAAAGCTACCTAATTATAGTAACCACTCTTTTCTTCTTACGTCAAGAAAAAGTCATAATTCAGCGCTCTGATATCACCCAACGGTGATCACTCTTCCGGTTCTGGCGTTTACCCTGTGGGAAATGGAAATAACTGTCCTGCCATCAGCAGCCCTCTGCAGTGCCTGTAATACTTCTTTTTCTGTCTGTGCATCCAGATTTGCCGTGATCTCATCAAGCAGAAGGATCTTTGGCTGTGCCGCCACTGCCCTTGCGATCGACAGAAGCTGCCACTGTCCCTCTGAGAAAATACCATCCGTGCAGGGCGTGTCATATCCTTTTTCCAGTGCCATGATCGTTTCATGAAGTCCTGCCAGTCTGGCTGCCTCCTCTGCCATTTCCGGTGAGATCGCAGGATCAAATAACGTGATCTGATCTCTTACCGTACCGGGAACCCGGTGGAAAGTCTGCTCCACATAACCAAACAGTTTCCTTCTCTCTTTCTCTTCTACAACTCCGGCTCTTCTGCCCTGGATCAGCACACTTCCCTTCTTTGGCTCATACAGTCCAAGAAACAGTTTGAAGATCGTACTTTTTCCTGCTCCGGTTCTGCCGGCCAGCGTGACCTGCTCCCCTTTTCTGATCTGAAAGCTGAAATCCTGCAGGATATCCTGCTCCCGGTAACCGAAGGTGACATGATTGAATTCTGCAATAATTTCACCCACGTCCTGTTGTCTCTCCTGCTGACCGGTCACATCTTCTTTTTCCTCCAGTCCAAGGAACTCATTGATCCTGTGTACACCGGCTATCGCTGACTGGATCGTCTGGATCTCCATACCAAGGCTTTCCACCGGTCCAAAGATCTGGGAAATATAATTGATCACCGCTACCGCTGTACCGGCACTCATCCCAAAGAGCGTCAGTACCCTTGCATTCCCGGATGCTGATAAAAGCATGACAACAGCCACCACGACTGCATTCAGGATCAGGATCACCGGCGAATAAATAGCATCATAAAAATTAGACTGCTCCACCGCCCGGTAGCTTTCCCCGATATAGCGGTCATAGCGTTCTGTCATATATTTCTCTTTCTGCAGGCAATGGATCGTCCTGATATTATGTAACGTTTCCGGAACGCAGCCAGAAGCCCGTCCGACTGCCCTTCTGTTCTCCACCTGGGCTGCCAACATGTTTTTCTGGACCCTTCTCGTGAACCAGAACAGAAATGGCAGGATCACAGCAAGTACAATGGCAAGTCCTCTGTTTTTCACCCAGATCACTACCAGAATACTGATGATCTTGCAGGCATCGGCAAACATACTGATAATACCGGAGGTAAACAGATTTTCTACCGTATCCACATCTCCTACAAACCGGGATACCACAGTTCCCGGTTCCTGACCGGTTAGGGAATCTGCTGTCAGTCTGGTATATTTATCCATAAGGCTGCTACGCAGGGCATGTGTGATCTTCTGTCCAAATACCGTCAGAAGTCCTTCCCTGAGACTTTCGGAAAAACCGGTCAGGGCAGTCAGTCCAAAATACGAAAAGATCAGGAGAAAGGCTGCCTCTTTACCTGCCGTTATCGTATCGATCACTTTGCCAAGGATCAGGGGCGGCAGCAGGGCTGTCACGACAGAAGCTGCTACAGCTAATACGATGCCTGCAGAAAGAAAACTCTTTTTCCTTATAGTCTGCCAGATGACGTTACTGACACTTTTTCTGTTTTTCATCTGTCTTTCCCTCCTTCCTGTTCCTCATAAAGACTTCTGTATTCCTGGCAGTTCCTCAGGACACTTTCATGACTTCCTGTGATGGCCTGTCCCTTTTCCATGAATATTACCTGATCCATCTGTGGGAACAGATACAGTCTGTGGGACAGAAGGATCACAATACTGTCCGCTGCCAGCGCTTTCAGGCTCGCAAATACCTGCTTTTCTGTGTCCTTATCCAACGCCGAAAAAGGATCGTCCAGTACCAGAACCGGCTTCTTATGGCAGAGTGTTCTGGCAAGTGCAAGCCGCTTGGCCTGTCCTCCTGAAAGCCGGACGCCGCCGTTTCCAACCACAGTATCCATGCCCTTCTCCATCTCTTCCACTTCCTTATCCATACATACTGCTTTCAGGAACGGAAGCGGATCTTCGTCTTTTCCAAGAAGGATATTGTTCCGGACCGTATCATCAAAAAGCTCCGGATCATGCCCCAGATACCCAATACTGCCGCTGCGCTCCGCATCTGTCAGTTCTTTCAGTTCTCTGCCACCAAAAAGAATGCTTCCTTCATAAGGATATTCACACAGAAAAGTCTTTCCAAAGGTAGATTTTCCACAGGCTACTGCCCCGGTAACGCCTATGATCTCTCCCGGTTCTGCCTGCAGGCTGATATCCTGATAAATTGCACTTCCACCCGGGTAGGCAAAGCTGACATGGGAAAGCTCCAGTCCGCCGGCCTCTTCCTCCTCTGTCTCCGGGAATGGTGTCACTTTCATCAGCGGTTTGATCCGTTTCCAGGAGACCTGTGCCTTATGAACAGCATTGAACAGCTTCGCTGCACTGGAGGATTTCACAGACAGCTTGGTAAAGCAGGCAAGAAATGTCGTAAAGGCTGCCACATCAAAGGTTTTCCAGCCGTTCCCCAATACATTTCTGCTTCCAAAATACAGGATAAACAATACCCCTGCCATGGAAATGACACGGTATACCGGCGGCAGTGTGCTGCTCCAGATATTTGCCTTCACTGCAGCTTTTTCATAGGAAGAAAGTTCTTTTTCATAAGCTGCTTTCCGCTCCTCTTCACATCCATAAACCCGGTAGGTAATCGCATTGGAAGCCCGGTCCAGCGTTGCTGCACTTAAAGCCCCCGATCTTTCCTTATAAATGCCTCCTGTTCTCTGCACGATCCCTTTCATCTTTTCCGCTACAATATAGGAAACCGGTGGGAACAGCATACAGAGCAGTGCCAGCCGCCAGTCATAGAAAAGCAGCATTCCTGCATAGGCAAGCAGTGCCACACCTGTGTCAAAAACCTCCGTGGTAAACTTACGCATTCCTTCCACGCAGTCATCCACATCCAGGATCGCTTTGGTCATCACATTGCCGGCCCCTTCCTCCTCGAGCTCTGTCCGGCTTTTCTGCACCAGACTGCTGTACAGGATCTCCTTCATCTGCCGGTTGACATTATTGGCAAAACGCCTTACATAAAAACGCTTGCAATACCTGGCGATCTGCACAACCGCAATCGTAACCACATAGCTGATGACCAGAAACAGCATATCTGAAAAAACTGCCTTTTTTCCAAGCACATCGACAAGGCAGCCTGCCATTTTTCCCTCAAACCACGGGCCGGCAAGAAGTCCTATATTGTAAACCAGCCCCGTCAGTGTGACAATAAGCAGCACAGGCCACTGATTTTTGAAATAAGACAGGATCCGGTCAGGCTGACCGATTCTTTTTTCTTTCTTCTGCATACTATTTTCCATCCTCCTGCTCACTTTCCGCCTCTTCTACCAGCCTTGCTACGTCCACAAATCCCGCCCGCCGCTGATTCTTGCATTTCCAGTATAAAGTATCTAACGTTCTGCAAAATGCTTCTTTTTCCTCTTCCGGAAGTTCCGAAAGAAGCCACTCATAGAAGATCCCTTCAATCGATGTCTTGGAATTTTTCAGCTTCTCTGCCTTTTCTGTAGCATAAAGAAGCTGACTCCTGTGATCCTTCGGATTTTCCTTCCGGTACAGATATCCTTTGCTCTCAAGACTGGCTGCACGCCTTGCCGCAGCGCCTTTGTCGATCTTGAGCTGTTCTCTCACCTGTGCCTGCGTGATACCGGGATTATGCCGGATCAGGTGGATAAAGTCGAACTCCGCTGTCCCGATTCCTTCTTCCTTCATGGTCTGCACCGTAAATTTACTTACTTCCCTGGCTATCTTGGTTATTTTTCTCTCCGTCTGATCCATCTGCTGCCCTCACATTTATTTTCCGTTTTGTTACCTGCCTGACATGTCCTTTTCTGTTTATCTTCTGTATGGCATCAAAAAAGGATGTTTCTACATCCAATTAGATGATAGTACATCCTTTTTTCTCTGTCAAACAGGATATTTCCTGATTCGGCGCTTATACCACCGTTCTGTCCTCAAATAATTTATCTATCCGCTTATCCAGTTCTTCCTCTTCTTCCTCATCAGCCGCCTGCTGTTTTTCAAGAAGTTTCTTTTTCTTCTCCTCTTCCAGGAGCTTTTCCAGGCGCTCTTCCTGTTCCTCTTTTACTTCATCCTGTGCATCATCAAATTCCTCTAACAGCTTCTCCCACTCCTTCTTACTGTAAGACTGGCCGCCGATCTGGAATTTCTCTTCTGTTTCCCCCTTTGTCACCTTTTTATAGATTTCCTGCATCTTTTCCCGGATGACCTGCTGTGCTTCTTCTCCATTTTCCATGTCATCGATCTCATGCTGCATTTTCTGGATCTGCTTATCCCTTGCAAGCGCACGCAGGATCAGATTCACATCTTCCGGCGAAAACATGCCAATGGCATGCGCCAGATCCCCCAGATTTTCCCGGTTCACCACAAGGCTTCCACCACCGGAAAGTGCAATATTAATACACTTATTCTTGTCGGAAACATCTCCGAGGCAAATCCTGTTATTTTCATAATCGCAGGTAAAAATAACACCCTTGTATTCTATAATACCATCCTTTGCCATGACTCCATAGGGTACTGTCTTTCCATCTGTGGAGAGTGCATCTGAAAAACGCTCACTCCGCTTGTTTTCCTGTTCTGTCCCCTGTGTTCTGCTCTGATAGTCATACAGTATATTGTATGCTGTGCCAATTCCTGAAACTGCCATTTGTCCTCCTTCTCTGCGATAACGTTCTGCCCTGTTGTGATTTCCCGCCGCAGTGTGATCTTGCCCGAAGGGCATTTTATGTCACCAGAACATTACGGAGTAATTTCCTATGACATAAAAAACGGATAGTCAACCGCTTCTGCAGGTCAGCCATCCGTAGCTTACATTCTCATCCGTGAACAATATTTAATTCCTTCTATATGGATATCGGAGAGTTATGGAAAAATATTAGTGCCGTCAAATTGGAAAAGCGGACAAATTCTCGATATTTTTATTGGAAAAACGGACAAGTCTCGGAAAAATCTGTTGCATAAACGGACAGGGAGTGACATACTATTAGTAAAGAAAGTGTTTTCGGAGGTTTTTATGATATACAGAGACATGGATCAGCAAATAGAAGATTTTTTCTCCCACAATCCCAGAGAAGCTCTCCTGATTACCGGTGCCCGTCAGGTCGGTAAGACCTTTTCTATCCGAAACTATGCTAAAAAACATTTTCCCTATGTGATCGAAATCAACTTTGTCGAAACTCCACAGGCTATTTCTCTGTTTGAAAATGCCAGAGACAGCAGTGATATTCTTCTGCGCCTTTCTGCTTTAACTGATATTCCCATGAAAAAGGGCGAAACCCTCATTTTTTTTGATGAAGTTCAGGAATGCAAGGAAAT
>CACXDC010000157.1 GCA_902766365.1 uncultured Lachnospiraceae bacterium
CTATTTATTTCTATAATTGCAGCTTCTATTAATGCTTCATGTAAAGTTTCTATATCTTCATCTGCTACTGGCGGAATATTTAAGCTAGGGAATCCTTGAAAGTTTTTAAAATGTGATAGATCGAAAAAGAAATTAAATAGTTCATCGCATCTATTGCTATCGATGGCATATTGAAAAAGTGCTTCTACATAATTCCAACGATTTCCTCCCGGGATATCTTTTAATCCGAATTGCAAGCAGTATCTAGTCAAATCATTACAGGTCAAGTACGGGAGCCCATAATAGTTGCCCTTATATTTTACAAGATCATGCTTGCCGCTACCTTCAAGAAATTCATAGACTGACTTAATTTGTAAATTTTAAAGGAGTTGTCTGACATTATTAAAAGATCTTTTGGTAAACAAATATTCCAACTTCAAATCTCAAAGTTTATTAAAAATGCAGAATTCCCTAAGATGTGTCAGCTTTAATATTTTGATATATCTATAAATAACTATGTTTTGTATGGTATCAGTTTTTTTGACTATTTAGGATGACATTGGCAAACATATCATCTTCTCCCGGATAAAGCTTGCTGTAATAATCTGCAAGATACTGGAGATCAGCCTCCTCAAAATCGCTTTTCTTTTGATAGATGTATGCTTTCACGTTATCGTCTAGTGTAAAAGTTTTTTCAAGTTTTACAAAATGTCTTCCTATGGGGGAATGTTTATCCTGTACTTCTTGATTTGGGAATCTCACTGTCTCCTGCGTTCCTTCTGCTAAGTGAGTTTGAACAGGATCTGTAACAATTATATACTTGGCACTTAAAAAGTTCGCTGAAAATCCATCTCGAGAATCTACATTTGAAACCAAGCACATATTATGAAGCGCTCCGCTACTGTAAGGCTGATTAAGTGAATCCATAATGCTCCAATTTAGAACGGACCCACTGGCACAGACATAGACCTGATCATCAGTTCCTTCCGTAAGGCTATTCACATAATCAGCAAGATGGTGGAGCTCATCTATGTCACTGCGCCATAAAGGATGATATTGCTGTGCATAGATGTTTGCAAAGGAACTAGTAAATTTCCTTGCCGTAGGTAAAAAACAATTGGCTGCACCGATTCCAAGAACAGCTGCAAAAACCACAGCGACAATAAGTCGCCAAAAATATTTTCGAGTAAGCGCAATGATCTGTAAGGTGCCAAGCGCTTCTAATATGAATACTGAAGGCGCAATAGTATAGATATGTTGATACCCCATGCTCTGCACATGGAAAAAGGCTGCGGTTGTAACTACTGTGGAGACTGCGCAGAAAAGAGTTAGCATTCTGAACTTCTTTGTCAGAAGACAAAGAACAATGGCTATACCAGCTAAGACAAATGTAATGGGTCCGAGCTGGTAAATAACATTATTTATCTTGTTAAAAAGCGGCTCATTATAACCCTCGTATGCTTTGGAATAATTTGTGGTAAGGATCCGAACAACAAGTGGTTTAAAAAAAAGCAGAAGAATACATACTGCTACTCCTCCAACTACAGCAAAATTTATTACTGCATTGCGTATCTTCTCCATCCATCCGGACAGCCTTCGCGTACAAATTATCTGATAAGCCGAGTGAAGAAAAAGTGTAGTCATATATCCGACAACGAAATAGGCAAAATATCTTCTAAACAGAAAAGAAGTAAGAAGACATAATGAAATAAGGACATCTCTAAAGAGTTGTTTTCTGTTTAATACAAGGCCGCTATAATCAGCGAACAACAGGACAGCCAAGGTTGAAGGGATCAAACATGCTACATCGATATAACCAAGTAGCATAGCATAATAAAATGGTGAAAACGTAGCTGTCAGAAAGATAATGTAGATAAATGTCAGGTATTTTCTCTTTCTAAATATAAATACTCTGTCATACTTGGAAAGTGCTTTCCAAATCACAGATATAACAACAGCCCACGCTGGAACAAGGAACAAAAGATAATTGACAACCACATATCTAGGAAATGTATAACCGAAAATTTTTAGTGGTACGGAGACCACCATCGGAAGAATATTATTATAATCGTCATTTAGAACAGAGCTATACAAAGACTTCACTGTATCCAGAGGAGCTTTAAAAAGACTCTTCATAATAGTATAACTTGCCGTCCAATAGCCGCCGTAATCCCAATAGTAGATAAACTTGTTCTGAATCAGCAAGTGGATACAAAGTGCTAGTCCAAACGCTGAAAACATAATAAAGATCAACTTAATCCACTTGTCTTCAAAAAGGGTTTCGCTTTCATCTGCCATTGCATATCTAAAAGACAAAATAAAAAGCAACGTAAATATACCTAAAAAGGACACCCCTATTAATGCTGCTTCAGTCATCTACTCTTCCTCTAAAGTTTCGGAGCTTGTATTAACCATGTGCTCTTATCATTATAAGCCAAGTTGTAGACTTTCAGTGCTTGTCAAGCCTATTCTTTATATTCACGGTGATACGGCTTCCAGGTTCTGTCGGAAATAATATATCTCGGTCTGTGCTTGGCCTCGAGATAAATCTTGCCGATATACTCGCCGATGACACCGAGGCTGATGAGCTGAATGCCGCCGAGGAAGCACACGATGCAGACGAGTGAACTCCAGCCGGAAACGGTTTTCCCGATGACTGCCATTAAGATGGCCCATATGATGCCAAGGAATCCAAGGAGCGCAACGACAACGCCTACAGACGTAATGATGGAAATCGGTTTAACAGAAAGACTTGTGATGCCGTCAAATGCGAGGTGCAGCATTTTGCTGAGCGGGTAATGACTCTTGCCGGCGATTCGTTCATGCCGCTCATAGTAAACCTTTGCGCTCGGGAAGCCCACAAGCGGAATCATGCCGCGAAGGAACAGGTTGACTTCATGAAAATCCGCAAAGGCGTTCAGCACTCTCGCGCTTACCAGACGGTAGTCTGCATGGTTGTAAACAACTTCTGCGCCCATGGCATTCAAGAGTTTGTAGAAAGATTCTGCGGTGAAGCGCTTGAAGAAGGTATCTGTATCTCTCTTGGACCTTACGCCGTAGACGACTTCCGCGCCCTTCAGATACTGATCCACCATCTCATCCATCGCACCGATGTCGTCCTGTCCGTCGCAGTCGATGGAAATCGTGATGTCGCAGTAAGCTCTCGCCTCCATCATACCGGCAAGAACAGCATTCTGATGGCCTCTGTTGCGGCTCTGGCTGATGCCGATGTAGTGCGGGTCTTTCTTGGAGTACTCCGTTATAAGGTTCCATGTGTTGTCGGTGGAGCCGTCGTTGACAAAAAGAATCCGACTCTTGTCGCTGATCCTGTCGGTGTCCCTAAGATGCGTCAGTTCCTTGAGAAAAAGAGGCGCCGTGATCGGCAGCACCTCCTGCTCGTTGTAACAGGGAATGATAATCCAGAGAATCGGACGGCCGATATTTTCAGAAAGGGATAGATTCACAGTTCGATAGAATAACGACCGAGAATCTACTGCTTGTTTATTATCTTTACTCATAATTTATACCTGTAGCCTTATTAAGCAACCTCTTTTTGGATAGTAATACCTGTTTATGCCCAATCAATCGGTCATCTTTTGGAAAATTATTTTCGTTTAAGCTTTTGATAAATTGCTGTAGGAACAAATAATGCTGCATCTCCAATTTTCCAATGCAAACTATGTTTCATATCATAGATGTGCGAGGAAAGATGATCGACTGTGCTTTTATATTCTCTATTCTCAGTTTCTAATTCACTTTTGGCTTTTTGTAATTCTTCTAATTGTTTCTTGGTATCCGCTAATTCATTTTTCGTGTCTGCTAATGAATTATTAGACGCCTCTAATTTTTCTACGGAAATTCTTAATTCTTCCTTACTGCTCTCACATTGGGCATGCAGCGAATCAATTTGCCTGTTTGCATCATTGAGCTGTTGTGTTAAAGCGCTGTTTTCCTTATCTCGGTTATTCAGTGCTTCATTTTGATCATCGGCACTCTTCCACAACTCGTCCAGATAATGGCCAAGATCATATTGATGAATGTACGCGCAATAGTCATACCATTCCTTGTGAGCTTGATCAAAATTCTCCTTTGGCACCTTAAGAAAATCCAACTGATCAAGACCGCCGTCGTGCAACAGATTGTATGCTTTGATAAAGGCAGTGCCATGATAAGTTGACAGCTGCCAATGAATAAATTCAGCAGCCCACATCGCATAGCTGAGGTATATTTCGTCACTGCATTTTCTCTCATCCAAGACATTCTTCAGCGCCAGGAGTGCCTTGTAGAAGCAGTCCCAGGAAAGATCTCTTGTGGCAGAAATGGAATTATGCTTGTTGACCCGGTGCGTAATGAGTACCGGGTCCTGAACATATATGCTGTCCGCACACAGCAGAGCCTTGTCAACGAATAGCATATCCTCAGAGGAACGTAAATTCTGAAATTGTATATTTTCCTTCTGAAGAAATGAAACTAAAAAGAGCTTATCCCATGCCCAACCATTAAATGCAAGGAATATATACGCAGGGATATCCTTACTTGAGAAAGGATTTTTTGAAGGCAGATAAGCTTCCTTCATTGTGTATGTCAGCTTTTGTATCTCTCCTGTTTCATTGTCCAGTGACTGCGATCCGACAACGCACAATTCACTTCCGCTTCTTTCAGCATTGTCATACATAATCTTATAGCAATCAGGAGCAACAAAATCATCTGCATCGAAAAAGGTGATATATTTGCCGTGGGCATATTTCATGCCAAGGTTCCGAGCCATTGCAGCCCCGCCATGCTGTCCCTGTACAGCAATGACTCTGTGATCCTTAAGAGCATATTGCTGGATGATATGCATAGAAGAATCTGTAGATCCATCATCCACTACTATGATCTCAATATCCTTAAGTGTCTGAGAGATCATACTGTCCAGGCATTGCGCAATATAATGCTCTTCGTTATAGCAGGCAATTACAATGGAAACCTTGACATCTGACATGATTGCTGTGTTCACCTTTTCTTACCTGATGATATCATTGAAGTCAGACAATTACAGTCATCACTTCGTGAACTTAACGTATTGTCTGTCCAACCAGCTGCGTCGCTTCGTTCCATGAGGGAACAGCACATTCACGATCTTTGTCCTTGTCCTCACAGGCTGATAATTTGTTGCAGCTGCAATCCCTGACATTCTTGCGTTAATATCCTCTCTGCAGCTGCCTTGATTCATCCTATAGAGCATTTCTTCATAGAACGGTGTTTCCTTCTCAGCAGCCCAGAAATATATTGCAAAATCTTCTGTGGGATTATGCCATGGTTTTTTAAAACCGGCATAATGAATGATCTTGGGAGATCTTCTCGCAGTCGCATATGCCTTCTGAATTTCATCCGGAGAATAGACAATAACCTTGGATACGCGCTCATGATTGCAGTCTGTTATGAAGTTCCAGGCCATGTCTAGGTAGTATACTTTGTTCTCGCAGTAAAGATTCAGCACGTCCTGATCATTATATCTGTAAGGGTGCGTTGCGAACTTCAGCCATTCCTCCAAAGAATATGCTTCGCGCATCTTCTTTTCGTTGAATAGAATTACGCCAGCCTGGAAATAGTTGTACGGATCCTTCATCAAGAAGGTGCTTCGGACATATTCCATCGTGTCCGGATTCTGACCGTTGATCTGCCCAAGAAAATCCGGATCTCTTGCGGCTGCCAGCATATAATCGGAAATATCCGTGCGATAAAGGTCGGCCACATCCGCATTGATGATCAGATCTGAATCAAGGTACAGAACTTTGTCATAGTCCGGCAGAATTGTCTGGATCAAGAAACGATAATACGTTTCCTTGGTGATATGAGCATTAGCCTTCAGATCATAATTCTGAATGAGAATTCCCGGATCATAGAAACGGAGCAAAACATTCTTTTTCTGCTGCGTCATGCTAAGGAGTTTCGACTTATTATCTTTAGAAATATTCGTTC
Organism: uncultured Lachnospiraceae bacterium; assembly: GCA_902766365.1. Classification (GTDB taxonomy): domain Bacteria; phylum Bacillota; class Clostridia; order Lachnospirales; family Lachnospiraceae; genus Suilimivivens. The sequence continues at coordinate 5,944 of CACXDC010000157.1, forward strand.
CGATCAATACTACGTCATAGTTGTTCTCTGTAGTGCTATGATCCATCAGAGACTGTAATGCTGCGGCAAACATCGGTGAATAAGAATCGTCCGCTGCAAAAACAACGGGTACGTTATTCTCCGAAAACGCCGGATGCAACACTACATGTGGTTCAGTATTAGTGAAAAGAATGCACTGCAGTTCTTTAAAACGTAAGCCCTTCTTTTGGTCCCGAAGATACAGGAGGTAAATGTTGAAAAGTCGTTCTGATAGATGTCCAGGAGTCCGCAAAGCCTCTGTTGAATAATGTGTCATGTCACATCGCTTGCAGAATTCGTCCAGTACATCGAACATGAAGCTGCAATATTCAAAGAAAATATCCTTTCTAAGAATATACATATTACAAAAACAAGAAAAATTCCCATCACTGAATTTTCTTGCATACTTGCTGATCTCTGGATATTTCTCGTCGATGATCTGCAGCATCAGAAGATAATCATTGATGTGCAGCAAGGGTGCAGCTTTATATTGTTCTATAGGAGTTGAAAAGGAACCGGGCATTTCCCTAAGATCCTTATATTCTCCTGTAATTACATCGTATTTATCTATCAAACTCTCTACATGTGCTGCATCGATGCCAAATTTTTTTTCAGAAGATTCAGTGATGTATGGCTCGATGATATTGCCGTATGGATCTTCCGAAAATTTTTCTTTGGTAAAATTAAAATATCTCCTATAATGGCAGAACCCATAATAATCCAGATCCATGTTCTTCCATGCCCAATACTGCGCTGTCAGTTCGCAGTATTCTTCATTCAGGCTGGAAATATTGTCTCCTGTATTATCATGAAGAATATCTTTAATCTGCTCATGTCCCTTCACATCGCAGCCGACCTGGATAGGAGTGAATACATTATCTTTGACAACATCTGCAGGCTTATGGCAGGAAACGAATACTTTCACACGCGGATCATTCATTGTTATTGCCCTCTGAGATATACCACTGATTTTTCATTGCCGTGACACCGGTGCTCAACTTGCTGTCAGGCTTGATCGTGAAATCAACAAAATGCCAGATAGAATCCGTCATCTCCCCTTCTTTATCATTTCCATTTCCGGGTTTAAGATTCATCTGCAGACTGATAAAATAATCTCCTTCTGCCAGGTTAATATGCTCTATTGTAAATCTGCATTGGGAGCGGATCCCCTTAAAATATGCGCCGGTGATTTCCTTGCTGTCAAAACTGGAACATAAGTTTCCGTCATCGTTGCTGAATATATTTATCTTGAAGGAATAGTTTTCGTCCTCACCTAGATCTTTTTCGGCCGCCAGAATAAAGGATAAATTCATCCGGTCACCATAAGAGAAAACCTGTGACTCTTCCATCTTTCCATCTAAGAGGCGGATATTGTGAAAACGCAGACGCATGCTGCCCATCCGTTCTGCATGTCGGCAACACTGTCTGCCTTCATAGATCGGAGGATGAGTCAGTGTCGGATTGCTGACGACTTCCTTGCCTGTTTGTGCATTCTCCATCTGCTCTCTTGCGATCGCAGCTTGATTCATGGCAAAGGTATAATCACCGCAGACATCAGCAGCCTTTCCATCCTCGACAATTTTGCCTTTGTCAAGCCAAATTGCCCGGTCACAGATGCTCTGAATCTGCGACATTGAGTGAGAGACAATGACGATGGTAGCGCCGCCTTTTTTTATCTCCTCTAGCTTGTTGAAACACTTCTTTTGGAAATTGGCATCTCCTACAGCCAGGATTTCATCAATGAGCAGAATTTCTGCATTGACATTGATAGCAATAGAGAATGCCAGACGCATGTACATACCAGAAGAATAGGTTCTGACCGGATTGTCGATGAACTCTTCCAACTCAGAGAATCTGATAATATCATCCAGTCGTTCATCGATCTCATGCTTCTTAAGACCGAAAATCGTTGCGTTTATATAGATATTCTCGCGGCCGGTCATATCCGGATGAAATCCTGCGCCCAGTTCGATCAGACTGGAGATCTTGCCATGCATAGTGATGATTCCGCTGTCCGGATAAAGGATCTTATTCAGAAGTTTCAGCGTAGTACTCTTGCCGCATCCATTATGTCCGATCAAGCCGACAGCTTCACCTTTTTTCACCTGAAAGGAGATATCGTTTAATACCGGATTCAATGTGTAGGCGTTTCTCTTATGAAACAGAATCCGGTCTTTAAATGTATGGCTTTTATCCTTATATATGCGGAAATTTTTTACAACATGACTGACATCTATAGCGATCTGATCCTGCTTCATTACATTTCCTCTGCAAATCTCTTTTTACACTTCATAAAGATCAAATTTCCGATGATCAACAAGATGATACCCTCTATCAAAGGATGCACAATGCTGGTGACACGAGGCCATAGATGATAATAAAAAATGTACTGATAATTAGTAATGATCGCCGTCATTGGATTGTAATAGAGAAGTGTCTTAAACATTTCGTTGTTGATCCCCTCCATCGAGTACATGACAGGGGTACCCCAGACCCACGCCATCATTACGACATTGATCACGTATTCGAGGTCTCTCAGATATACGGTGAGTGCACTGACGATGAGGGAAAGCCCTAGTGCAAAAATTAACTCGACCAGAATAGCAAGTGGCAGAACTGCCAATTGGATGCTGAATCCTACGCCGGTTACGATGAGGAAGGCTGCCATCACTATGAAGGACAGCAGCATATTTACCATTTTAGCCAGCACTTCAGCAATGACCAACACCTCTCTGGGAAAGTAGATCTTCTTCACCATCTCGGAATTGCCGATGATTGTGCTGGTACCTTGTGACACGGAATCATTAAAGAAAGTCCATGGCAACATTCCGGCCATCAGGAACATCGTGTAGTTAGGCATATTATTATGGAAGACGATAGTAAAAACGACACTGTAAATTAAGATCTGAAATAAAGGCCCAAGAAAAGCCCACAGAAAGCCCAAAACAGACTTCTCATATTTTCCACGGAGCTCTCTTCTGACCAGGCTTCCGATCATGTCGCGATAGTTCCATATTTCTTTTAAAGACTGAATCATAGTTTTACTTATCCTATCTCCAATACTTAGACGGGCTTTTAATATATTTTTATATTCAAATAAAAAATAACTAAAAATACTATTATTAATTGAGAAGACATTATGATATCAATAAGAAGATGATATGTCCTATTGGGATTGACACTAATGTCAACTTAGAGCACAAGAGATTAACTAGCGGATGAAATATTTTCCACGACCATTTCTTTCAATTCTAAGTTAAATTTTCCCGGTTAAGGAACAATATATCGAATTATAGGTATTTTTTTCATTATATAGGTAAGGCCAGCACAACACCAAAATATAATCACTGCCCATCCCAATCGCCATACCATGCTTGCAACATTTAGGTGCAAAATAACGGGGATCATTTGGATAAAAAAGAAATGACTTAAATATATCCCGAATGTCAGCTCAGATAAACTATAAATAAAAGCTTTAATATGGCTATCCAAGACATGCGTTTTCAGAGAGACACTTTTAATCATTTTTTGGTAATCCATTTGTCTGAACAATACATACAATGCAATGGAGTGAAGTACGCAGGGTAGATTAGTGTATCCCTTGAATGTACCATTAATATCTGTCTGCCCAATGGATAAAATTATAGTGCCAGCAAAATGCATTATCCACCCGAGAACACCTGCAATATATATTAACATCCTCCGCTTTTTGATAAATGATACATTTGAAAGGTAATATCCGAGGAATACAAAGATCATATCGCCGGTGACGAACGATGGCGTTAACTGTCCGTTGAACGAGATTTTTAAAAGTGAACAGATCAAGGGCAGAATGCAGACAAAAATCATCCCGATTACAATCGCATATTTGCACATCCGCATCTTATCCTCTATGAGGCTAAGAATTGGAATGGTCAAATAGATCGAGAACAAAGGAATAAAGAACCAATATATAGAAAAATATCTAGTGTTCTCGATATTATCAATGATATGCAAAGGATTCCAATCCACAGGAACATTATTGGCATAAGATATGAAAAAGCATGCCAACATACTCCAAACGAGGAATGGTATACCGGTTTTCTTAAATCTTCTCTTCAGAAATTCTTTCGTTCCATATCGCTGACGGTAATCCAGTAATGTAGCCCCGGAAATCATAAAAAAGATTGGCACTGCGGGGTAAAAGAACGTTTCGAGAAAATTGGATGTTATCCATAAACTTCCAGAGGGATGAGACCAAAACACTCCATTAGCATGCAGAATAATCACACTTTGGCAAGCAAGAATATTGAGTATTGCAATATATAATTTTTTACCCTTGGGCTTATTCATATAATCCTCTATTCTGAAGGACATGCACAACAAAGTCCCTGCGAAAAGACCATATGGTTAATTCAGTCTTCAGCAGGGAGTTATGTCTCATCAGTTTATGATGTCAAGGAAAGGGATCAGGCAATTGGAGTCAATTGGTTGATGGACAAACTGTTGTGCGGATTCCGATTCTGTTTTCATAACGCATTGGGATGCGCCGGCGGGTGTATTCGCTGCTGTCGACAGCGAAAGCTTTGCGGCCGGTTGTCCCTTCTCCCCTTTGTTTGTGCAGATTCCTGATACTGATTTATGGTATACAGCTCAAAACTATAAAATAGTAGCATTATTTTCAGAAAGATGCAATTCAATGGGATTAGGACCGTGAAAGACTGAGCCGGGGCTCTGTTGATTTAAATGCAGTTCAATCCGCTCACCATATTGTTAAATTCTTCTGATGTGCAGACTTCCACATCATGAAAGTGCAGATACAGCGGCGTCAAACCAAAGTAGGCATAGGGACGTCCCGCTCTTTTTTGATTTGGTGATAATGGATCTTTTCTCTTTGATCGATTGCTGCTTTTTCCGGATTATAGACAAGAATAAAGAGACTGTTGCTGCGGGCCTCATTTATTTTCATTCTCTCGAGATCACAGAAGATCAAGATACTGTCCCGTGCTTTATCACGAATGTCCTTATTGATAAAAGTGCCATTCTTGAACTCGACAAAGCAATACTGTGTCTTTGCACTTTGCGTGTTTATAAAAGGAATGACAGCATCAACAGAATTTGTATCCTCTTCTGAAATGTTAAACAGCTGAGTATAATTCGTCTTTATCTTATCGAAGTCAAGCGCCCTGACTTTTGAGTCGGTCATGCATACGTGGTTGGCGGTGTCTTCCGACAAGCTGCGCAATGTGTCGCGAATGCCCAGCAGTTCTTTCCTTTTGTGGTCAGTCACATTATCGATCCTGGCTGTCAAGCTTTTCTCTAAGTGCATCCAGATCCTCCAAGGGCTTGGCTAGTTTTTCATAAATCGGCTGAGTATTGGCTGTCACGTCTGTCAACTGTATAGTGCCATTGATCAGATCTGTCAGATAGTAGTGGCATTTGTCCGTGACTTTGTATTGGCGGGCGTATAGCTCCATTGCCTCAAAGAAATATGGCGTATGTGTGGTAAGGACGACATTGAGGTTCAGTACTGTCTGGAGCCGGACGATCTGCTCTGCATATTTGATCTGCCATGCAGGATGAAGATTGATTTCAGGCTCATCCAGAATGAGGAAGTCGCCTTGACCGAGGCACCCGCATTCAACAGCATATTCCAGCAGTGTCAGAGCTTTGATGCCGTTGGACAGGTTGGAGATATCTACCATGCGGCTGTGCCCATCTTCCATAAATTGGAGGCCGGATGTCGTGTTGAATTGAAGACTGCCGCCAACCGTATCAGTGATATTGCCCTTAAACTCATCGAGAAGATCTGTGGCCTGTACTTGCTGTGTGGCGGTCGTAGGCGTTTCAGCCGCACTGATACTCTGCTCGTCAATATTGGTACCAAGTGCATTCGGAGCAAGAATCTCTGTAAAATATCCGGCTACGCCAGTACTGCCTTTTGACACGCGATACAGCTGATCAAGGGTTTTTGGGGACTCAATATAAACAGGGCGGGCGGATGTATTCTCTTCTCTTTCTATGGACTTGCACAGATCCTTGGCGCCCTTGCTGTCTCTCTCAAATGTGAGGGTGTTAAATCTTTTTCCGCCGTCGTATTCAGCACATATATCAGCGGATTTTGCGCCGATTGTGATGATGTTTCCGCTGAAATACCGTTCAACATCATTTGATACCTTCCTGTTGGCTATGCTGCGGTGATCAACATGCAACAGGTCCTCGATCTTCGCTGCCGTTGTAACTATCCAATGGTTGAATTGATCCTTCGAATGAAGAAAATCTACTTCATTCAGATCATATAAAGCCGCATGATCACGGGCGAGCTCAGTAACCAGCTGATCAAGGCTGTCATAGTCGTCATTGATGATCTTTATGGCATAATCGTGCCGAATTTCAGATGCCTTGGATACCTTGTGTCTTCTCTGTGCGCCGGAAATCTGACGACAAAGAAAATCAAAGTCGTCCATGGGCTGCCGCAGTTCTCTCTGCATTGTCTCTGCGGAA
>CACXDC010000158.1 GCA_902766365.1 uncultured Lachnospiraceae bacterium
GTGCAGGAAAAGAGACTTGAACTCTCATGGTATTGCTACCACACGGACCTGAACCGTGCGCGTCTGCCAATTCCGCCATTCCTGCGAACAAATGTTATTATATATGCTTTCCTTCCATTCGTCAACAGGTTTTTTCAATTTTTTTAAATTTTTAAATATTTATAATAATTGCCACTATTTATCACTGTTTCTGGATGTCATGAAATTCTCCAGAGTGATCTCGATCAGAGACTTCATGATCCGCTGGATTGCCTTCCGGGTAGGTTCATCCACTTCCCTCACTGCTTCCAGCACATTCTGCATGGACTTTCGGATATCAGCTCCGAATTCAAATACATTGGACGCTTCCGAGGCAGATACTACCTCATAGAGCGTATCAATGAACACATGCTTTTCTTCATCTGTCAGTGACAGGATCCATTCATTCATGGCTGCATCCCGGAGCAGCTTACCACTGCTCATATTTTTTGCACGCACAAAGGATCTGCCATCTATCTTCCAGCTATAGGCATTGTGCTGCAGCATACCGATGCCACGGCTCTCCACGATCTCATAATTGCTGTGGTCCTCCAGGATCATGCCAACGATCGAGGATCTCGGTATAAATTTGGAAACCCTGTCTGCGATCTGCTCATAATGTCCCTCTGCACGGATCTCCGGCCGGAATCCAGGTCCGTCATTATTGTAGACATGCAGAAGTCTGCTCTTTGCTCTTTCAGAGCAGTTCATAGCCGCATAAACAGCCAGATTTCCTCCCTTGGAGTGTCCACCGGCGTAAAAAGAACCGGCGATCCATGACGATACCTTATCCATATAGGCAACGCTTAAATGCTGACTGGACAGTGGCTTTGAAAACGCAAGATTCAGATCTTCCTTCCAGCCAATGATCGTAGCATCCGTTCCTCTGTAGGCTATATAGGTCTCTTTATTCTCAAGCACATAGGTAATAGCCGAAAACTGCGTTTCATCATCCACACTGATCACATTGACATAATAATTCATTTTCAGTGTTCCGAACCGTCTGGAATTCGCTGCCGCCTCAAAAAGTTCTTTGTTATATTGTTTATACCAGTAATCATCCAGAAGATGATCCCTGTCCGGATGGTGGTAGATATCCTGAATACTTACCAGGTGGTTTCTCTCTTCCAGTCCCGGTACAAAACGTCCGAAATTCATATACACCATCTGGCACAGCACAAGAGAATCCACTTCATTTAATGGTTCCTGCAAAAAACTGATATCTCCATACTCCCGAACATAGTCGATGATGTTTCCCATTTTCGTTTCCTTTCCTGTATTCTGTTATGCTTCCCATTCCGAAGATCTGCATTTATGCTTCGTGCCTGGCAGATTTTTCAAGCATTTCCCGAAAATCCTTTGTGGGGACAGGTCTGCTGAAATAATATCCCTGCAGCGTATCTGCCTGTTCCTCCACTGCCACATCATAAATACCTTTTGTCTCTACACCTTCCATACAGACTTTCAATCCGAGTGAATGTGCCAGCAGGATAATATGCTTGATAATATTTCTGTCTACGTTATTTTTTTCACACTCTGCTACGAAACACTGTTCTATCTTCAGACAGTCTACTGAAATATCCTGTAAAATATCAAGGGACGCATAGCCGGTTCCAAAATCATCCAGTGCCACCAGTACCTTATGCTCCCGCAGTTTGTTCATGGTACGCATCAATATCGGAAGATCATGTGCCTTGCAGCTTTCTGTCAGTTCCATCATCAGCCTTTCCGGCGGGAAGTGATATTCTTCCAGGATTCCCAGTACATATTCTGCAAAGTCGTCATCCTTCAACTGTTTGTAGGATACATTTACATTAACGATCAGACTGTCAGAAAAATCCTTCACCTGGCTGATCGCCGTTCTTACAACATATGCCCCGACCTCTTTCATCATGCCTGTTTCTTCCAGGATAGGAATGAATTTGGCTGGCCCGATTCCGGGGAATCTGTCATTTTTCCATCTGAGCAGCGCTTCACACTCTACGATCTGCCTGGATTTTGGCTCTACGATCGGCTGATAATACAGCTCAAATCCTTCAAAATCATTTCTGACACAACGCTTCAGCTCTTCGATCAGACGCAGATGTGCCAGATACTGTTCCCTGATCTCTCTGGTAAAGACAGCGAGCTGTCCCTTTCCCTGTCTCTTGGCACGCTCATATGCATACTGTGCATTTTTTCTTAATATATCCGGCTTTTCTGCCTGATCCGGATACCTGCATACACCGGCTGACAGTTGAAGTGATACCTTTATATCCCGGGACAGTGAAATATCCATTGCCTCATCTGTCATCCGCTTATAAATATCTTCCATATCCTGCAGTGTACCATAGGGATAATGAACTGCAAACCGGTCACCTTCCAGCCGGTAAAGGGTCGCCGACTGCGGGATGCATTTACTGATCCGCAGGGCAAAATTCTTGATGATCTCGTCACCACCGCTGTAGGTATACAGATCGTTGACCCGCTTAAAATCATCAATGCCCACGATCATCAGGCAGCCTGAGGCATTTTTATTTTCAAAGGTATCTGCTATATCCTTTGCTGCCACATAAACATTAGACACATTGGTCAGCTCATCAGTAGTATCATTGACCTTTTCCAGGATTCCCATACACCAGACGGGACTGATCTTTGTATTCCGGTTGACAACTCCATGGCTGCGGACCTTGACATATTCCCCGTTTCGTTTTCTGATCCTGTATTCCATCCGCATATAATCGGTTTCACCGTCCCGTATACGCCGCATTTCTTCATCATAATGTGGAAGATCCTCCGGATGGATAAATCCTCTCCACATTTTACCAAATCCATCTACATATTCCCCCGGTAGTGCAAAATCGTTTACTGCTGTTGGTGACCATCTGGTCCTTCCAGATATATTCTGCATGAAGTAATAATCTTCTCTGATCTTACAGACCGACTCAAAAAATATATCATCCAGCCCCTCATTATTATAGCTCATACGTTTTCCTCCTCTGTATGAAATCATACTTCTCCACTGTCATTCTATTTATCAGTATACCTTTTTCTGTCAGAAAAAGAAAGTGACATTTCACATAATTTACCGAAAATATACATATAATCATAAAAAAGCAGGACTTATTGCCCATGTCTGCTGTGATTGCTACTATCCAAAAATGTAATTCCTTCCTGTGGGGTGGTCCCCTCCTTATTCTGCTTATGGGAACGCATCTGTTCTTTTCCTTTTACCTTCACTTTCCCCAAAGAAAAACCTGGCAAGCCATCCGTATGTCCTTTTCCGGAAATGGTGATGACCAGAATAATCTTTCCGTCTTTGCCACATTATCCACTACACTTGCTGCAACACTTGGCACCGGCAACATCGTAGGTGTTTCCACTGCAGTCGCCCTTGGCGGCCCAGGTGCTGTTTTCTGGTGCTGGATCACCGGTGTGCTTGGTATGGCTACTTCCTATGCAGAATGCTATCTCAGCGTACGATATCGCAGCAGGAGTAAAGACGGTACCCATGCCGGCGGTCCCATGTACGTATTTCAGAATGGACTTCATATGCCTTTCCTTGGCAGTTTTTACGCCGTCCTGACTCTTCTCGCCGCTCTCTTTGTTGGCTGCACGACACAGTCAAATTCCATGGCTGAAACAGGGAAAAACAGTTTTCACCTTGCCCCTTCCCTGACCGGATTCCTGGCTGCCATACTGGCAGGCCTTGTTATAGTCGGCGGGATCAGATCCATCGGAAAGGTCTGTGTCCGGCTGGTTCCCATCCTGGCGGTTCTGTTTACCGGCAGTTGTCTCCTCCTTCTCTTCTTAAACCGCAGCTGTCTTTTTCCGGCAATTGCCCTGATCCTGAAAGATGCCTTTACAGGAAAAGCGATCGGCAGTGGTCTGTCCGCCGGCAGCCTGATGAATGTCCTGCGCTATGGGATTGCCCGTGGACTCTTTACCAATGAGGCCGGCATCGGAACCTCTTCCATTACAGCAGCCGCTTCCGGCGAAAAAAATCCCACCCGTCAGGCCTATGTGTCCATGACTGCCGTATTCTGGGATACTGTCGTCATGTGCCTGCTGAGTGGGCTTGTCATTGTCACCAACATATTAAAAAGGCCACAGTCCGTAATCCATGCCTCACAGGGCACCCTTACGGATGTGGCTTTTGCCTCTCTTCCTTTCTTCGGAAGCGGTTTTCTCTCTGTCTGCCTGATCGCCTTTGCACTGACCACCCTGATCGGCTGGTCCTATCTTGGTGAAAGCGCTGTCACCTATCTGACTGGCGGCAGAGGTCTCTTTCTTTATAAGGTAGCTTATATTGTTATGATCTACGTAGGTGCAATCCTTCCGCTGCAGACCGTCTGGGAATGTACTGATCTGATCAATGCCTGTATGGTGATTCCCAATGTCCTTGCTCTTTTTCTTCTCCGCAGGGAAATTCAGATCACATAATTGTCGATCATCTCCATCTGCCACTCCACCAGATCTGCCAGTGTTACTTTATCTACAACTCCCTTGATCGCTTCATCCAGCATCTGCCAGAGCTTCAGGGTAGCACAGCTTTCCTGCCTGCCACAGGTATTGACATCATCATCCAGGCAGGCCACCGGTGCAAGAGAGCCTTCCGTAAGCCGGAGTATCATGCCTGCTGTATAGCTTTCCGGATCCCTGGCAAGCTTATAGCCTCCCTGGGGACCACGGATACTTTTTACATAACCTGCTTTATTCAAACTGGAAATGATCTGTTCCAGATATTTATCAGAAATGTCCTGTCTTGCTGCGATATCCTTGATCCTTACCGGAGCGTCACTGTCATGCATTGCGAGGTCCAGCATAAGGCGCAGAGCATATCTTCCCTTAGTTGAAATCTTCATATAAATCCTCCTTTTTCCCAATTATACTACTAACTTACTAGGAATTGCAATAGTTGACTTTTCCTGTGGGAATAGGTTACCATAGGTAATGTTCCCCTTTTTATGGGAAAATGGAGGTTTTTATGCAGAAAAAATACTGGGGATTTATTCTCCCCTCTACATTATCTTTTTTATTAACCGGAATTTATTCCATTATTGACGGCATTTTTGTCGGAAGGGCCATGGGTGATATGGGGCTTGCTGCCATCAATATTGCCTGGCCGCTTGTGGCTCTGATCATTGCCCTTGGCACTGGTATCGGCATGGGGGCTTCTGTCATGGTGTCCTTAAACCGGGGTGCCGGACGTGATGCTGTGGCAGATCAGATGGAGGGAAATGCACTCTTTCTTCTTGTGATTTCCTCTCTGATTCTGACCGGAATACTCTATTTCTTCGGTTCTCCCCTGATGACACTTCTCGGTGCCACAGGAGAAGTGCATACCCATGCCATGACCTATCTGCACTATATCCTGTATGGTGCTGTGGTCCAGACCGTTGCCAGTGGTCTGACACCACTGATGCGGAACCGGGGTGCTGCCGTTTATTCCATGTGTGCCATGGCCTGCGGCTGTATCCTGAACATCATCCTTGACTACGTTCTGATCATCGCCATTCCCCTCGGCCTTATGGGTGCCGCTCTGGCAACCGTCCTTGGTCAGGTTGTAACCCTGATCTTTGCGCTTTTCTTCTATTTAAAAAAGGAAAACCGGATTGCCCTCTCCAATATAAAGCCTTCCGGTTTTGCAGTGAAATCCATTCTGAGGGTAGCAGCCTCTCCTTTCGGACTGACTTATCTTCCCTCCGTCACCATTATACTGATGAACCTGCAGTGTACCAAATACGGCGGCGATGAAGCTGTCAGTGCCTATGCTGTACTTGCCTACCTGGTTTCCTTTATGGAGCTGCTTGTCCAGGGTATCAGTGACGGTGCACAGCCACTCTTAAGTCTCAGCAAAGGTCAGAATGACAAAAAGACGCTGCGCAGTTATACCCTGCTTACATTTGCCCTTGGAATCGGTGTCGGTATCTTAAGTGGCTCCCTGATGTTCCTGCTTCGCCATCAGATCCCGGTTTTCTACGGCACCTCTGATGCAGCAGCAGAACTGATCATTCACGCTGCCCCTGCTTTTTCTCTTGTCATGATTCTTTATGGACTGACCAAGCCCTCCGTTTCCTACTTCTATGCAACGGAGCATCTGAAGCAGTCCAGTACTCTTGTTTATGGTGAGATCCTTCTGACGATCTGCATCATTCTGACACTGCCATTCATCCTTAAGCTTGATGGCGTATGGTTTACCATGCCCTGTGTGCAGATCATCCTGTCCGTACTGGCCATTCTGTTCCTTCTGACACAGAAAAAAGAAGCATGACATGCTTCTTTTTTCTTCCCAGATATATCTGAATTTTTTTAGTTTCCGGCACATCACACTTTCAAAGTAAAATGATTTCTTCGAAAATCAAGTAATCCTTCCTTTCGCATTTTTCCAAGTTCAGCCGACAGTCCGCTGCGTTCAACCGCAAGATAGTCGGCAAGCTGCTGTCTTGAAAAGGGAATATCAAATTCATATTTCCCAAGCCGCTGCACCTCTGCCGAAAAATAAGACATGAGCTTTGCCCGTGTAGTGCGCTGCCCCATATGCGCAACTTTTTCACCAATGCACAGATTTTTCTCTGCAAGTTCGCCAAGCAGGTTCCGTATGATACGGCTGTGATAGGCGCAGACTGACGGGCACATGCCAAGGACACGCTTTACATTTAAAAACATCACTGTCACAGGTGTCTCGGCAAAAACACTCATCTGCAGCACAGAACCAGGTGCACAGGCATAGGCAGTGGCAAATGTCTGCCCCGGTCCTGTCCCGGAAAGTATATTCCGATTTCCCCAGATATCCTCCTGTATGATCAAAATCCTTCCCTCCAGCACAAGCCCTATCGCTTCCGTCGTATCCCCGGCACGTAACAGAAAAGTATCCCTGGGAAAGCTCTCCTTTTTCGCTTCAAAACAGGAAAGCATCGCCATCACCTCATGCTCTGAAATGCCAGAAAAAAGCCGGGATGACCGGATAATGGATAAATGTTCCTTCATAAAAATCTCCTTTTGTTGAAATTTCAACCGATTTGTTTATTTTCTTATTCTATACTCAAAGAGCAAAATCAATAAAACAAAATCAAAAAATTGAACGAGAGTGAGGATTTCAAATGGATCATAAAATGTTTTGTTTTCAATGTGAACAGACAGCCGGCTGTACCGGCTGCACAGGAAATACAGGTGTATGTGGAAAGACTGCTGACGTGGCAAAGCTTCAGGATGAGCTGACTGGCGCCCTAATCGGACTTGCACGGGTGATGAACAGCGGTGCTGAGATTCCGGTTGGACATCCACGAATGATGGACGGTAGTGCTGATGCGGATACAGACACATGGTGTCTGATCATTGAAGGATTATTTACCACAGTCACAAATGTAAATTTCAACGAAAAGACGCTTCGTGAACTGATCACCCGGGTACAGGATAAAAAGGCCAGCCTTATGTCTGTCCGCTCCGTCTCTGCCACCAGCGTTCCGACTGATGATTACGACATGGAAAAAATCTGGAATGCACAGGAGGATATCCGCAGTCTCAAGTCACTCATCCTCTTTGGAATACGTGGTATGGCTGCTTATGCGCATCATGCCCTGGTTCTTGGCTATACCGACGAAGAAGTAAACTGTTTCTTTGTAAAGGCGCTCTGTGCCATCAGTGACAACTCCGGCATGGATGAGCTGCTCCCCATCGTCATGGAGGTTGGCGAAAAAAATCTGAAATGTATGGCTCTTCTTGACAGAGCAAACACCGAAAGCTATGGCCTTCCCACACCGGTTACGGTTCCTCTGACCGTGGAAAAAGGACCATTCATCGTGATCTCCGGTCACGACCTCCACGACCTGAAGCTTCTGCTTGAACAGACGGAAGGAAAAGGCATCAACATTTATACCCACGGTGAAATGCTCCCTGCCCATGGTTATCCGGAATTGAAAAAATACACGCATCTCAAGGGGAACTTCGGTACCGCATGGCAGAACCAGCAAAAGGAATTTGCTTCTCTTCCTGCCCCGGTGCTGTTCACTACCAACTGCCTCATGCCGCCAAAGGCAAGCTATGCTGACCGTGTATTCACTACAGCAGTGGTTTCCTATCCTGAAATGACGCACATCGGTGATGATAAGGATTTCACTCCTGTCATTGAAAAAGCACTGGAACTGGGTGGCTACTCTGAGGACACTGCATTCACCGGCATCAATGGCGGCAATACCGTCATGACCGGCTTTGCAAGAAGTGCTGTACTTAGCGAGGCAGACAAAATCATCAAGGCAGTGAAATCGGGTGCGATCAGGCATTTCTTCCTGGTAGCCGGCTGTGATGGTGCAAAGCCCGGCCGCAACTACTACACAGAATTTGTGAAGCAGACACCAGCCGATACTGTGGTGCTGACACTGGCCTGCGGCAAATACCGATTCAACGACCTTGATCTTGGCACGACTAGCGGTCTGCCCCGTCTGATGGATGTAGGACAGTGTAATGATGCCTACAGTGCCATTCAGATCGCTGTCGCTCTTGCAGATGCGTTCGGCTGCGAAGTGAACGATCTGCCACTGTCCATGGTGCTTTCCTGGTATGAGCAGAAAGCTGTGTGTATCCTATTGACTTTGCTGCATCTGGGTATCAAAAACATCCGCCTTGGTCCCACACTGCCGGCATTTCTTTCACCGAATGTGCTGAACTATCTCGTAGAAAACTTCGGCATTGCTCCTGTCACCACTCCGAAGGAAGATTTAAGACAGCTTCTTTGGTAACCCTCTTTATAAAATTCTGCTATCATCACCACCAGCCTGACTGGTGGTGATGATATATCATGTTTCATTCTATTGTACCTGCTCTTATTGCGGCAAAATCAAAGGTGGATTTTTCAACAGTGCAGCAATAACCGGAGCATATTTCGATACTCCGTAATCCTCAACAATACTGGTTATTCTAGATCCTGCATCCTTCGATGAAGCACCACATAAGAAAACCCTTTCATCAGCAGTTCCATAATCCAACACTATAAATCGATCATGAAATATGCCGCCTGTCTTTTTCATTGACAAATTTACTGTCGGATACTCCCTGCAGAAATCTGTAAATTCTATGCTGTGAAGTTTATTATTTCCAACATTATCACTGAATAAAACAATATCTACTCCGGTTGGAGAATTCTTGAGGTGTACCAGCGTTCTTAATCCAATATAATTATCAACGACATATATTGACGACTTTGCCTGCTTATAAATGGACTCATATGCTTCATCTGCACTACTAAATTTTGCATTAAACATGAGCCACTTTTCATCATCATCTGAAGCAAAGCTGTTCATCATATCAGCCAATTCAGATTTTGTCACAACATCCTTCAAACCTTCTGCAACATCGGAAATCTTCTTTTCCAGAGATATCATAGCTGAATTCATTTTGCTAATTTCTATTCTGTTATTAGCAGTATCCATACTTATCTGAAGCATTTCCCGCTGACCTATAAGATCTCGATTCTCTAATATGTAATCTTTCATTTTCTTAAAGGTTCTTATTAATGCCTTACTCTGCTTAACAGCCAGCGGCCCTTTCAAAACAGTCATCAACATATACAGTCCCTGTTCTGTAAATACATGTGGATTATATCTGCTCTTGTTATTAAAATTTGCGGTCAAAAAATTTGACCGCAAATTTTCTACTTCATCATCTGTTAGTTCAAACATAAAATCTTCATCAAATTTTTCAATATTATTTTTTACCTGTTGATTGAATGCTTTTGTGCTATAACCATATATTTCAGAAAGATCAGTATCTAATATTACTTTTTGTCCTCTGATTTCATAAATTCTTTCTTGCAGATATTCTTCTGTAATATCAATTATGTCAATTTCTTCTTTCTTTTTATCTTCTGTCATAAATAGTCTACTCCTCAACCTTTTTCATTTTATCATAATACGCTTTATACCTGTAGATCGTCCGTTCACTAACGTTGTTACGCTTCGCAATTTCTAACCTTGTCATACCACTCTCATATCCGTCAACAAAATCATTGTAAATTGCCATCCACTTGGCGTTATGTTTCTGCCGCCCGCTTAATTTTCGATTTCTGTAATACTCCAATTCCTCCCGAAGTTCTGCATTCTCTTTTTCCAACTCCTCAATTCTTTTTAATGTCTCTTCTGGCGTTACATATTTATCCATTATTATGCCCTCTGCTTATGACATTCTCATTTTGTCTGCATTATAAGCGTATACATATATTTAGTCAATCTGATTTTGTCATATTATGTCTTTTCTAATTTTTTATGGAGCCATACATTTATCACATGATCCGCTTAATGTAAAAAAGAACACGGCTCTTATTCCCGTGTTCCTTCTGAATCCCATTCCTGTTCTATAATTCTGTCTTCCTGTTTCATAATAACTATATCTATTTTTTCATAATTTCTGTATCCATTATCAGAAATATATTGATCCATAATGGCAACCGTTACAGGTTCCTCATCAAAAGGTCCCTGATGCATAATCTGTACACACAGCCCCTCTTCTACGGTCAGAAACTCCGCCCTGTAACAATCCATTTTTTCTTTTCAGATGTTGTTTCCACCGCCCACTTAAAGTCTTTCTCTGACACAAAATCCAAAAGTCTGATCACTGATATCTAATGAAACTCAGATTTTTTACTGTAATCGCACCCTTCCATTCCCTCCTGCACCAGAAGTGCCACCGTCTCAATCCCTGTGGTAAACGGGAACTGATCCACTGCCACAGCCTTTTCCACATGATATCCATTCTCAAGGAAAACCTCCAGATCCCTCACAAGGCTGGTCGGCTTACAGGAAATATAAACGATCCTGTTGATCCCATAGCCGATGATCTTCGTAAGTGCCTTTGGATGGATACCATCACGTGGCGGATCCAGTACGATCATATCCGGCTTCTCTTCAATCTGATCCAGTACCTTCAGCACATCCCCTGCTATAAATTCGCAGTTGGTCAGGCCGTTTCTCCTGGCGTTCTCTCTTGCTGCCTCAACCGCTTCTTCTACGATCTCCACGCCGATCACCTTTTTCGCTACCGGGGACAGAAGCTGGGCGATCGTTCCCGTACCGCTGTACAGGTCGTATACGACCTTGTCTGCCTTTCCTTCGCCGTCCGTCAGGTCACCGACATAATCTCTTGCCGTCTGATACAGCACCTCGGCGCTCAGGGAATTGGTCTGGAAGAAGGAAAATACAGAAATCTTGAACCGCAGCCCAAGCAGTTCTTCTTCAAAGAAGTCCTGCCCATACAGGATCTCCGTCCCGTCACTCTGCACTACATCTGCCACCGCATCATTGGTGATATGAAGAATCCCGGCAAAGCTCCCATCCAGCGGGAGTGCAAGCAGCCCTTCCTTATATGCTGTCAGATCCACTTCCTCCTGGGAAGTTGTCACAAGGGCAGCCAGAATCTCTCCGGTACGCTTTGCCTTTCTCACAAGGAGATGCCGCAGATATCCGGTATGTCTTAATCTGTGGAAAAAGCTGATATTCCGCTCCGCAAAATAATCTCTCGTAAAGGAAAGGATCTTCCGGTAGTCTTCATCTACGATCTGACAGCGATCCACAGTCACGATATCATAAAAGCTGCCTCTTTTATGCATGCCAAGGGCAAGTGGTCCGTCTTTCACTTCATCACCAAAGGAAAATTCCATCTTATTCCGGTAACCATAACATTCCGGACTCTCCTTGATCCCTTCAAAAATCCAGGGCTGCTTTTGTCTGTCAAGAACACCGTTCAGAAGTTTCCTGATCTGTCCCTCCTTGATCTTCACTTCTTCCTCATAGGGAAGGGACATATATGTGCAGCCGCCGCAGGTTCCAAAATGAGGACATACCTGGCTGGTTTCAAGAGGTGACTTTTCTTCTACAGAAAGAAGTCTGCCCTCAGCCTTTCCCTTTCTGTTTTTCTGGATCACTGCCTTTACTTTCTGTCCCGGCAGGGCATTCTTTACCGTGCAGCTTCCTTCCTCTGTCACCACGATACCCTTATTGGGGAAATCAATTCTTTCTACTGTTCCCTCTATGATCTGTCCTTTTTTCAAATCCGCTCCTCCTGTTCCATCCATCTGGCAGATATTCCATCCGCCATGCAGACTCCCGGCAATCTTCTGCTGCCGTAATCTCCGGCATACTTCCATACAACAAAATAGGACATGCAAAAACTGCACATCCTATTCATAATCTCATTTATACATATCCTGCTGTCAGAGAAAGTATCCTGAAAAAGTGTGTCCTGAAACATCCTTTCAGAAAAGTTCCTTTCCCTGAAAGTTTCATGGATTACTCAGCGAAATCTTCCTCAGATGCTTCATTCTCGGAAACATGCTTTGCAGGCTTCTTCTCTGACTTTTCATCATCCTCTTCAAAGAAATCATCTTCAAAGTCATCATCGAAATCATCATCATAATCTTCCAGATAATCTGGTGTGAAGTAACGGTATACCAGAAATGCAATTCCTGCTACAGCTGCAACGATACCAATGATAGCGAATACCCATACCAGTGTATTGCTTTTCTTCTGCTCTTCTTCCTTCTTATTAAAAAATTCTTTCAGTTCCTTAATGTCATGCGCTTTCATAAGATCCATCATTTCTTCCACTCTGTTCATAGAAGGTACCTCTCTTTCCTGTGTGGACACAAAACCATGTCCCGATCCAATTCATGCCATTAGTATAGCATTTTACAAACAATTTTACTACTAGAAATTACAATTTTTTGAGTTTTGCAAAGCCTGCATACATGATCTTCTGTCCTGCTTCGTCAAAATCCACAGTCACTTTGTAGTCTCTCGGTCCCGGCTCCATGGCAAGTACCGTTCCTTTCCCGTATTTGATATGGGAAACCCTGTCTCCGGCATCATAATCAGGCTTGCCTGCAGTACTTCCTCCTTTGGTGATCCCAAGTGCTCCAAAGGAACCCATACCCATTTTACTGCCCGCGCTGGCAATATAGGGCTTATTCTCTGCCGCGGTCCTCTTCTTTGTCAGTACTGCTGCCGGTTTTGCTCTTCCCGGCGAGATCAGGTCATCATCCCGGTAAGCCGGCTTTGGCATCCGGTTATCCAGAAGCTCCTGTGGAATCTCCTTCACAAACCGGCTGACAGCATTGTACTGTGTCTCGCCCCGTACCATTCTCATTTTGGCACAGCAGATCGTCAGTTCCTTCCTGGCTCTTGTTATCCCCACATAGGCAAGACGCCTTTCCTCTTCGATCTCGGCGTCCCCGTCTGCCACGATACTCATATAGCTTGGGAAAAGTCCATCCTCCATACCGGTCAGGTAGACCTGTGAAAATTCCAGCCCCTTGGCACTGTGGAGTGTCATCAGAAGGACTCTGTCATCATCTTCATCCACACCGTCAATATCTGCCACCAGTGCTACTTCCTCCAGAAACTCACTTAACGAAGGTTCATCATGGGTTTCTTCATAAGAAGTCACCTTACTGACCAGTTCATCTATGTTTTCAATTCTTGTCTGTGCTTCTTCCTCACTGTCTGCTTCCAGATCCCTGACATACCCTGTTGTTTCAATGATATCCTTGATCAGATCTGTCAGAGTATAGACCTGAAGCTTGCTGCGGAATACCTGGATCA
>CACXDC010000159.1 GCA_902766365.1 uncultured Lachnospiraceae bacterium
ATCAAGATCTTCAGGATCACAGTTAGTATCAGCAATACCGATAAGAGTAATACCGAGTGAATGAGCTTCCTGAACGCAGATCTTTTCCTTCTTGGGATCTACTACGAAAATTGCATCGGGAATTCTTGTCATGGTCTTGATACCGCCAAGGTTCTTCTCCAGCTTCTCCCACTCTTTCTTCAGAGCGATAACTTCCTTCTTGGGAAGAACATCAAAAGTACCGTCCTCAGACATGGTCTCGATTGCCTTTAATCTGTCAATTCTGCTCTGGATGGTCTTGAAGTTGGTAAGCATACCACCAAGCCATCTCTCATTTACATAGTACATACCGCAACGCTCAGCCTCTGTCTTAACAGCGTCCTGTGCCTGCTTCTTGGTACCTACGAAAAGAATGGTTCCGCCCTGTGCAGCGATCTCGAATACTGCTCTGTAAGCCTCATCAACCTTTCCTACAGACTTCTGCAGGTCAATGATGTGGATACCATTTCTCTCTGTGAAGATATAAGGAGCCATCTTGGGGTTCCATCTTCTTGTCTGATGTCCGAAATGAACACCTGCCTCTAATAACTGCTTCATTGAAATAACGCTCATGTCTTTACCTCCATTTGGTTTTGCTTCTGCGTATCTTCCGCTCTGCTGCCTACCCTGCGTCAAGGGCACCGGCAGGAAATTGACACGCATGCTTTATAGTCACAACGAGCAGATTATAGCATGAAAACCCTCTTGTTTCAAGAGGGTTTTCGCAAATTTTCCGCATTTTTATTTTCCTTTATCTTCCAGTTATCTGCCACCCAGGATCTCACTGATCTCCTCTTCTGTTGCCGTTTCCGGGATTTCATAAGATCCTGTCCTGAGTTTTCTGTCATATCCTTTGGAGCACAGATAATTATCAAAGTCCCTGGCATCTGCCACAAGTCCTGCCTGCTGCAGTCTGTAAGCCACCTGATAGGAACTGTCCCCGGCCTGGATCTCAAGTGTATAAGAGCTTCCTTTTTCTTCCTCTGCTGGCTTCTGTGTCGGTCTGACTGTCACTTCCGGTGATTCTGTCACTGCCGGTGTTTCCGTCACAGCTGGTGTCTCTGCTACAGCCGGTGTTTCTGTCGCCGCCGGTGTTTCTGCTGCTTCCAGATCAGCCAGGGAATTTCCCGGCTCCACCATTCCAAGGGCTGCCGCCCTTTCCCTGATCTCCCGATCCGACAGTGTTTCCTTCCTGCTCCCCTGCGTAACGCCCATGATAACGGCCGTTACCAGAATGCCAATGCCAAGTCCTCTCAGATAGTATTTTAATTTCATGTAAAACTTCTCCTTTGTGCCTTTACGTATCTGCGAACAGATCCAGCACCAGCTTCACTTCTCCGATACCAAGCCCAAGTTCTTTGGCAATTGCCATATTGGACTTGCCTGCCTTATGAAGCTCCCTGATCTTTTCATTATTATTTCTGCTGCCATTCTTGCCGGCTGCCGCCATACTCACATCTACATGCTTTGCTGCTTCTTTTCCATCTGTGCCGGCTGCCTCCTTTATGCTGGCAGTCTCTTTTCTGTCAGCCTGGTTTTCTGGCGGTGCAGCTTCCCCTGTTTTTGCTTTGGCAGGTGAAGGTTTCCGTTTTCTTGCCGGCTCCTTTGTCACCCCATCTGCACTCTTCTTTCTTCTGGCATTTCCTTCGGTTTCCGTTTTACCTGCACTGGCATTACCGGCAGCTTCCGTCATTCCAGCGGCTGTACTGTCTTCTGCAGCCTCCGGCACATCCGCATTTCCTGCTTCAGCACCTGTTCCTGCCATACCGGATGCTGCAAGTGCCACTGCCCTTGCTTCACTCTCTGCTGTCAGATCCGGAAGCACCGTAATCCGTTCCGCCTGTATGGGGCTGAACTTTGTCTGCTCCAGTTCTTCTTTCAGCTTTCCTTCTACTGTCATGGCCTCACTGACTGTATTTTTCAGCTTATCATGCTTGTCATTCAGCATATCATAAAGAAAAACGGCCTCTTTATGGTTCTTTCCGATCTGCTCCAGCACCGTATTTGAAAATTCGTTGATTGCCATGATCTTTTCATTGCTTGTTTTCTCCATGGCACGTTCTGTCTTTTCCATGGAATATTTCACGGTTTCATCTACGATATCACTTATCTTTTGCTGGGCTTCCCTGACCTCACCCTCTATTTTCTCCCGGATTTCTTCTTCCGGTATCCTGACCTCTGTCCCCTCCTCTTTTTTCTCCTTCTTTCCTGTAGGAAGTAAAAAGCTGATGGTAAATACCAGTGCACCTGTAATCAGCAAAATCAGTTCTGTTGTGTTCATGTTCTCACCTGTGTCTCTAAATTTTTATGTCAAAACTGCCGTAACCACCTGCGGACGGCTTTTTCTTTTCTTCCTGCTTTTTGCGCCTTCTGCCGCCATCTCCATAATAATGACCGTTTCCACCATCCTTGGCATCAAACCGTTTCCCCTCATTCTCAGCCTTGTCTCCCTGCTGTACCTGATGGGCCTTCACTTCAACCTTCTGCTCGGTTTTCTGATGGATATTGGCCTGCTCAACAAACCCTCTGCTGTCTTCCTGATGTTTGATCGTTGTAAAATCCTGGGCTCTGGTGATCTGCCCCTGCAGTTCTACTCTGCTGATCGTCATAGGCACTCCTTCTGTCCCCTATAAAGCAGACATTTTTACGTCGCCCTGCTCTTTTTTAAACTTGCAGTGACGCATACTTTCCTTAACTACAAGAGAAACGTCTGAAATACATATCTTCGTCCCGGCATATACCTCACCGGATACCTCTACCTTTGCACCGCTGCTTTCCTGCAGGATAGACTGCAGGTCTGTCAGTTCCTCATTACTTTTTGCTATGATCTCCTGAAGCTGCTTCTCCTGCTGTACCATTTCCTGCAGCCCCTTAAACTGATCCGGCCGCAGCTTTACACCCTGCGCGATCTTTTTTGACAATGCTGTCAGCACCGGATGGATCTGTGCGATCATCCTGCTGCTTTCTGTTACCTGCTTCTGAAGTTCCTGGAACCTTGCCTTTTTCAGCGGATCCATTCCAACCTCTACGATCGTATCCGTCCCCATGGGCGATCCAAGTGTCTTGACCTGGATCAGGCTGGTGGCACATACTCTTCCACCGGTAATAAATCCTCTCTTACCTGTAACTATGATCTGTGTTCCTGCAGTCACCCTGCTGTGAAGGATCGATTCCGTGGAAACACTGCCGCCTGCTGATACCTTTGCATTCTCAAGAAACTTGGCTACAATGTTTCCTCCGGCCTGAAGCTCTCCTTTGGCCATACCGTTCATGCCTCTCGCTATGATGATATTACCGCCTGCAAACAGTCCGGCTCCTTCTACGATACCTGCTACTTCTATATTTCCCCGTGCCCTGACTTCAAAATTGGCACAAACATTTCCATTGATCCTGACACTGCCTTCATAGTCCAGATTTCCGGTAGATGTATCCACATTTTCAACTTCCAGTACATCTGACACGAAAACAGATCCTTCTACCAGCATGACATGTCCATCTGTTTCTGCCGTCAGCACTGTCTTATCTTCGGAAATGGAAATATTCCGGCCATAATGAAGAACATCCGTCTTTACCTCTCTTGGCGGAATCTTTTCTCCATATACAGTAGAGCCTGCCTCTCCCCGGTCTTCCGGATAGAGTCTGGCAAGAACATCTCCTTTTTTACAGTGATTAATTGTATTCAGATGAAAGAAATCCACACTTCCGTCTTCTTTCAGTGTGGGTCTTGCTTTTTTGTCTGTCTGGAAATAGTATTCTATCCTTGCATCAGATCCGTTTCTTGGTGCTTTTCCTGCAGCAACCAGCAGATCTGTACAGTATCTGACATGTGAAAGGAAATCAAAGATCTCATTTCTGCGTACACCATAAGTGATCCTTTTAAAAGTAAGATCCCGGATCAGCTCCTGTGGTTTCAGGCTCTCTCCGTTCTCAGATGCCGGATAAAACCTGGCAGTCACACTCATACGATCTTCACTTGCAAACAGGCTGTAGCTTTCATTTACTTCTCTGCCAGCTTCCCTGTTCAGCGTAAGCACGTACATCTCCTGCCCTGATGCCGCTGCTTCCTGTAGCCCCTTTGAAAGTGCAGGCGTATCAAAAGAAATCTGGTTTCTTGTCAGATACTCCATCACTTCTTTCACATTGACAGTTTCCCCACCGTCCTTTGGCGCAAAGACCTTAAGTTCTGTCCCGTGCGGTCCACACACCAGCTGGAAATACCCATTTTTCATAGCAATACCCGTCCCCTCTCACAACCTTTGTAACAGATGTCCTGAAAATGCAGTTTCTCTGCTACGGGGAAAGAATCCCCATATAATTCCCCATTTTAGCCTTCATCTTCTGCAGTGCACGTGTATGCAGCTGCGAGATCCTGGACTCTGACACCTCAAGGATATTGCTGATCTCCTTTAATGTCAGATCCTCATAATAATAAAGAAGGATCACCTTCTTTTCCTTTTCTGTCAGAAGCTCCAGTGCCTCTGCCAGTTTCTTTTTCAGTTCGTCCTTTTCAATTACGTCCTCTGGCCCGTCATAGCGATGCTGGGTACTCTGCAGGGAAGGGATCTCACTTCCCCCCTCCAGGAATTCATCCAGCGATACCACCCCTGTTATCTTCATCTGTGACTGCCAGCCAGTATATTCATCTGCTGAAATACCAAGCTCCCCGGCAATTTCCTCATCCGTTGCCGCTCTGCCCTTTTCAGCTTCAATGGCCTTCATGGCCGCATCTATTTTTTTCTGTTTCTGACGGATCGTTCTCGGGATCCAGTCCATTTTCCGGATCTGATCCAGTATTGCTCCCCTGATCCGGAGGCTGGCATAGGTTTCAAACTTGACAGCCTTCATATTGTCATATTTATCTATGGCATCTATCAGACCAAATACCCCATATCCAACCAGATCATCATATTCTACATTGTATCCAAGATACATACTGAGCCGCCCTGCGACCAGCTTTACAAGCGGGGCATATTCCAGTATGATCTGTTCCCGTATTTCCGGTGATCTGTTTTTGGCATAGTCTTCAAAAAGCCTGTTTCTTGCTGCTTCGTCCATGGTAACCTCCGATACAGTTCTTCCTCAGCCATAGACTATTCTTCTTCCTTTTCAGCCTCTTCCTTCTTAGCCTCTTTTTCTATGACTTCTCCTTCTTCTGCCTTCTGTGCCTCTTCCTTTTTCCGGATCTCATCCATAAATTTTATCATTTTTTTCTGGATAAAGAGACCTGCAAAATAAAAGACCAGCATTGACAGAAGCAGTATGGTAAGCCGCTGTGTCATGTCGTAATCACTCAAAAACATGACAATGGATACCACTGCCCCTGCAAGCAGCATCAGAAAAGGAGCAAACAGCTTTTTATTACTCATATTGTTTTCTCCGGCTTACCGATTGCCCGAATCACATAATCCCCTGTTTTGGGATAGAAAATAACTGTCCGGCCATAATTCTCTCCGGTATCTTCCGCCAGGAGCGGAATCTTCAGCTCACCCAGCTTCTTCCGGCTGGCTGCTGCATTTCTGTCCCCTACTCTCATGGTCTCGTTACCACCGCCAAAAGAGAACATCTGTGCACCGCCGGCGATCTTGGCTACCAAACGGTTCCTGTTTCCACCCTTTTTCACGATCGCATCTACCAGGTCTTCGATCCCGGTGTCCGCAAATTTGGGTCTGTTGGCATTATTTCTGATTTCTTTACTGTCAGGCAGCATAATATGTACCAGTCCGCCAATTCCTGTCCCTGGATCCCGGATCGCAATTCCAATACACGAACCAAGTCCGAGTGTGGTAACAGCATCATCTCCACTGCAGACTGCCATATCCGCCATTCCTACCTTATATACTTCACCCATAGCAAAAGATTCTCCTTTACCCTACATCACGCCAAGTGCTGTCAAAATCTTTTCATAAGATTCCATATCGGGTATCAGTATAAAATAACCATCCAGCTCTACTGCATCTGAGAACTGTGTCTGCACAAGAAGAATCTTATCGGCATATAATCCAAACTCCACTGCCGGTACACTTAAAAGTGCCCCTGCCATATCTATTCCAAGCTGTGGTACAGAAGGATAGATCTTCAGCCCTGTCAGGGAAGAAAGCGCATTTAAGTATGCACCGGTAATGATATTTCCTACTTCCTTGATGGCAGAGCATTCCATTTCTCCAAACTCATGGCTGGCGATCTCCTCTTCTGTAACACCCAGCATCCCGCACATCAGCTTATTGACAAGATGCGCTGCAGAAACCTTCTTCTGGATAAACATCATGCTTCCTTCAATGTCACCCTCTACCTGGAGATAGATACCTACCATCAGTTCATCTTCACCGCCAACCAGTTCTCCAAGCTTATTAAAATCAAGCAGCTGAACCTTGGGAACAGACATATCTACTTTACATCCGATCATCTGTGCAAGAGCGGTCGTAGCGTTTCCTGCCCCGATGTTGCCAAGTTCTTTCAGCACATCATAGTACTGGTTCGTTAATTCGTCCATATTAAGATTTTTCATGAAACTCTCCTAACTGATTATGCTTTATTTTTCAAGTAAGACCGAATTCAGATCCAGTAAGGAAATCAGCTCTTCTCCGTCTTTTCCAATGCCGGAAATAAAATGACTCTTATTCTCGTTTCCATCATACGCCATTTTTTCGATACAGTCAGTGGTAAGTGTTACCACTTCCTTCACTTCGTCTACAATAATACCGATTGTTCCATGCTGCTCAAGCTTCAGGATGATGATTCTTGTGGATTTGGCTTCTACATCCTCAGGGAGATCCATCTTCAGCCGCACACTCATTACCGGTATCACTTCTCCACGGAGATTGATAACTCCTTTGATGTAGGGAGCTACCTTGGGAACTCTTGTAATATGCTGCATACGGACAATATTATCCACATATCGTATATCAATACCGTACTGTTCTTCCCCGAGACGAACAACGATATACTGTGCTGCTTCTTCTGCTACTGCAGTTGTTTCTACTGTTTTTAACTGATCCATCTTCTAAATCCCCCTGTTCTAAATGAGTGCGTTGGCATCCAGAATCAGTGCTACCTCGCCATCACCGAGAATGGTTGCACCGCTGATGATCTTGCACTTGTTAATGTATTTGCCAAGTGATTTGATAACGATCTCCTGCTGTCCGATCAGTTCATCTACAACCAGTCCGGCCAGCTTCTCACCCTTCTTCACAATAACAACTACCATATTTTCTTCCGGAGACTTCTGGCTCTCAATATCCAGTTCTTTGCTCAGTCTGACAAGAGGGATTACATTTCCTCTTAATTTGATCACCTCGTTATTTCCAACCAGCTTGATCTCAGCCGGATTGATATCTTCGATTGTCTGGATGCTTCCAAGGGAGATTGCATACTTCTCACCGCCGACAATAACCATCAGTGCCTGGATAATTGCAAGGGTCAGAGGAAGTCTGATGATCCATGTACTTCCTTCGCCAAGCTTGGATTTTACCTCTACCTCACCGCTCAAGGACTCGATCTTGGACTTCACAACATCAAGACCAACACCTCTTCCGGATACATCCGTTACTTTGGTGGAAGTAGAAAAGCCTGCATGGAAAAGTAATCCGATGATATCCTTCTCATTCATGCTCTCAGCCTGCTCCGGTGTAATGACACCTCTCTCTATGGCTTTCTGCTTAACAGCCTCTGTATCGATACCATTACCATCATCTCTTACTTCGATGACTACATTGTTACCATCCTGGTAAGCGTCCAGGAAAATAGAACCGACCTCCGGCTTTCCTCTCTGGGCACGTACCTCTGCCGATTCCAGTCCATGATCCGCACTGTTACGGAGCAGATGCATCAGAGGATCTCCAATTTCATCCACTACAGTACGATCCAGTTCTGTTTCCTCACCTGTCATATACAGTTCCATCTTCTTGTCCAGCTTCTTGGAAAGCTCACGGATCATTCTCGGGAACTTGCTGACTACGCTTTCAATAGGAACCATTCGAACCTTCATGACAGACTCATGCAGATTCGTGGTTACACTTTCCAGATATTCGATCTGTTCATTAAATCCTGCACCTGTTGCGCCTTCCGTGCTGGAAGCAGATACCAGGGAATTCTTGGCAATGATCAGCTCACTGACAAGATTCATCAGTACATCCAGCTTTTCAATATCAACACGGACAGTTCTGTTGACTACCGGCTTTCCTGTCTTTTTATCTGCCTGCTGCTTGGCCGGTGCATTGTTCTGAGGTGCCGTGGCCGGTTTGGTTTCCGGCTTTCCTGCCACTGCAGCCGGTTTTTCTTCCGGCTCATCCTTCACTGATGTATCAATATTGATCACATCACCGACAACAGAAGCGATCTCTGATACATTTTCTGCAGCCTTGATGATCTCATCAAGAGACTGGTCAGAGATCACGATCAGACTGAACTCCAGATCAAACTTTTCATCTTCTATATCCTGTGCGGAAGGGTTGCAGACAATGATCTCTGCCTTTTCCTCCACTGCCTTATATACCAGGAAAGCTCTCGCAGCCTTCAGGATACAGGTTTCCTGTATGCGGATCGTCAGGCCATATGCCTGCTTTCCCTGTTCCTTTGCTGTAGCAATTACATGCTTTTCCGGATCTCCCAGTGTGATCTGCTCCCAGCTGCGTCCATTCCCTTCTGCAGCCTTTGGTGCCTCTTCCTTTGCTTCCTTCTTCTGCTCTTCCATCTGGGCATCGGATTTGCCCTCCTTCAGGAACGCATTCAGCTGTTCAATAAGGGGCTTGTTATCATTCGTTCCCTCATCTGATGTTTCCTGGATATTGTTGGTATATTCGTCCAGCGCATCCAGACACTGGAACAGAATATCGATCAGGTTGGAGTTGACTTTCAGTGATCCGTTTCTGATCTCTGTGAAAACATTCTCCATATCATGAGTCAGGTTCTGCATTCTCTTATAACCCATGGTGCCTGCCATTCCTTTCAGGGAATGTGCTGCACGGAAGATCTCATTGATCGTGTCTGCATCCTCCGGGTTCTGCTCCAGATTCATGATCTGTGTGTTCAGGTTTTCCAGATGCTCTCTTGATTCATCCAGGAAAATACCAAGGTACTGATTAACATCCATCTTAAATTACCCCCACGTTCTTTGTAATCTCACCGGCAATCTGTGTCAGTGGCAATATTTTATCCGCCAGTTGTGCCTGGACAACGCTTCTTGGCATACCATACACCGTACACGTCTCCTCATTCTGCGCAATCACGGTAACTTTCTTTTTTTCTTTCAGATGCCTGATCCCCTCTGTGCCATCTGCTCCCATTCCGGTAAGCACCACACAGATGATCTCATCATAATCACTTTCCATCAGGGATTCATACATATAATTGGCACAGGGCCTTACCCCTTCTCTTGGCGGTTCGTCCATATAATGGAGCACTTCTTTTCCTGCCTTTTTCCTAATCTCCATGTGCCTTCCGCCTCTGGCAAGATAAGCATGTCCTTTCTCAGCCACATCTCCCTCTGCGGCTTCCTTGACAGAAAGTCCGGAAAGCTGGTCAAGCCGGATGGACAATGCCTCTGTGAAACCTGCTGGCATATGCTGTACAATAAATACAGGAGCATTCAGCTCCGCTGGTAGAAACGGGATCAGACTCTGCAGTGCATTCGGCCCGCCGGTAGAACTGGCTATGGCTACTGCCTTACTGCCGGTACTCTTTACACTCATTCTCATCTTTTTTCTCTTTCCTGTTGATTATTGCCTATATTATACCATACCAGTCGCTTCACATGGGTGCAAAGTAATCATTCCAGGCCTTTTTCTCTTTTTCTGTGCTTTCTTTCCTCTTCAAAGATAAATCGTATGATCTCTTCCCTGTCCATGGTATCAATATTGATATACTGGGCACGGTGCTCATATACCCCGGGCCGTTCATCCAGTTCCCTGACAGCGATCACCTTGGCGATCAAGGTATACTCTTTATCTTTTCCATCGATCAGGAGGTGATATTTACAGCAGATCAGGCTGCCCTGTTCATATGCGTAATCTCCCACGAACCGGATACCGCCGCCACTGATATCAACGATAATGCTGCGGGTCAGTGGAAGCCCCGGTACCAGATAGCTATTATTCTGCTCAACTGCTTCTATTTCCTCTTTCTGCAGGCTCCTTGCATTCATTTCCAGTGCACAGCTGAGACGGTAGTATTCCCTCCGCTGAAACCTCCTTAAATTGCTGGTCAGCTCCAGCAGGAGAAGATATTTATTATCTGTCTTGTATCTGTCTACGATCCTTGCAAAGCACTGGTACAGTCCGTTCGTCGTATAGAAATACAGATCAAATTCTTCGTCTACCGGAAGCAGGATCAGCTTTGACTTCTCCATGGGCATATAGATCTCCAGACGATCCTCTGATACCACATCATATACTGTGGTCTGATAAACCTTCTTTTTTTCTGTTTCTCCTGTGAATTTTACCCGTCCGACAGACTGGATTTCCACCCGGTTTCCCGGAACCACATATTTTGACAGCATCAGTTCTCCCCCTGGCCTCTATTTTTCTTGTTGCCTATCATATGTGCAAAAAAGGCTGCCATACCACGCCTTGTCACATTTCTGTTCAGTTCCACATTCATCAGCCTTGCTGCGATCTCCTCATAGGCGAGTGCCGAAGGTGCTCCCGGGTTCTGCAGGGAAACCGGCATCTGCTGCATGACCGCCTTGCTCAAATGGGCATCATTTGGTACCGCTCCCAGATATTCCATGGGAAGGCTCAGATATCTGGTCACTACGGAATTTAATTTGTCAAACAGGATCTTTCCTTCCTCCTGGCCGGACACCTTATTGGCGACCATCTTGATCCTGATTGCCTGTTCTTCAAAATCAGGATGTCTTCTCAGTGCCTTCAGCAGGGAATAGGAATCTGTAATAGAAGTAGGCTCAGGCGTCGTCACCAGAAGGATCTCTCCGCTGGCTACCAGAAATTCCAGTACGGAATCAGAGATACCCGCTCCTGTATCTATAATGATCACATCTGCAATAGAATCTAACTCTTTCAGGTTTCTGATAATATAAGTCAGATATTCCCTGCTCAGATTGGAAAGTCCCGCAATTCCAGATCCTCCTGATATAAATCCCACATCCATAGGCCCCCAGGTGATGATTTCCTTCATGCTCTTTCCCTGATAAATCATATCACAGAAATTGTGCTGGGGAACTGTTCCAAACATGATCTCTATATTGGCAAGTCCGAAATCTGCATCCAGGATCACCACTTTCTTATCCATTTTGCGAAACTGGATCGCCAGGTTGATCGCCGTATTGGATTTTCCCACACCGCCTTTGCCACTGGTCACTGTGATCACTCTTGCTTCAGGCTTTGCGATATTGTTTGCCTTTATGATATTTCTTAACTGCTGTGCCTGATCCATTCCTTACCTCTCATTTCAAGTCATACCGTTTCCGGTCTCATTACTTCCTTGTATCTTTTCTGCCGCCGAGCAGCAGTTTTACCGTCTTCTGTGGATTAAAGCTTTCCAGATCATCCGGTACATTCTGTCCGCAGGTAACATAGCAGATCTCCGCTCCTGTATACAGCCTGATATTGAACAGATTTCCCAGTTCCTCTGTTTCATCCAGCTTGGTAAAGATCAGCCGGTAATCCGTTACCTCCCGGTAAGCATCCACGATCTTCTTCAGATCATTATATTTCGTCGTGGCAGAAAGAACCAGGAATACATCTGTCTCTGCCAGTTCATCTGCCGCATGGATCAGCCCCTTTATGATCTCTCTCTGATCTGCATTCTGATGGGCATGCCCCGCTGTATCCACCATGATATAATCATAATCCTGAAAATCACGGACCGCCTGACTGATCTCTTCTCCGGAATAAATGACTCTGAAGGGTACCTCAAGAATATTGGCATAAGTCCGGAGCTGTTCAGCCGCAGCGATTCTGTATGTATCTGCTGTCAGAAGAGCTACTTTCTTTTTTCTGTCAAGCTGATATCCTGATGCGATCTTTGCAATGGTTGTTGTCTTACCAACACCGGTCGGTCCGATAAAGAATACAACTCTTGGCCCCTTCTGGCTTTCTGTCAGCTCCTGGGAATTGCCAAATTTCAGGATCATTTTCTGGTAAACATCCGCCAGTGCATGATCAAACGGTGTTCCCGGCTTGTTGTTCTTCTCCATCTCGTCAATGATCTGGTTTGCATATTTTTCATCCACTTCGTTATCCAGCATGGTATTGTATACCAGCTTGATAAAGCGGGACATTTCGTCTTCCTTCGTTTCCTCTTCTTTTGTTTCTTCTGTTTCTTCCTCCGGCTTTTTCAACTGCTGTTCCAGAAGACTGTGCAGACTGTCCAGCTTCTCTTCGATCACGCTGTTTTCCAGTTGCTTTTCAAAATTCTTCTGTCCCTGAAGCTCTCCTTCTGCTGCATACCGGTTCTCTGCCGCTTTCTCTGCTCTAACAGTATTGCCATTCTGGCTGTCTGCATTTTTTCGCAGAGCCTGCACCTTCTGTTCACTTTCTTCCTCAAGTGCCACCGTGACCTCGGTGAGCTGCGGAAGCAGGAATCCGAAAGGTCCTTTCCGCTTTACCTTGCGCACATTCATGATCACGACTGCGCTTCCCAGTTCTTTTTTTGCAGCTTCTACTGCATCATTTTCTGTTTTTGCCTGAAATTTCTTTATTATCATGCTGTCACCATTCCTACCGACTGCAGTTCAACATTATTCTCTATCTCATTATAGGATACCACGATCAGATCCTTGTAGTAATCCTCGGTCAGACGTTTAAAGTACATTCTTACAATGGGAGATGTTACGATAATCGGGTTCTTGCCCAGATTTTCCAGCTTGGCAATCTCATCCCCAACGCTCTTCATGATCGCTTTCGTTTTCTCGGGATCCAGCGTCAGATACGCCCCATTTTCTGACTGCTTCACACTCGCCATGATCTCCTGCTCCAGTTTCGGATCTAACGTTACTACACTGGTAGTCTCATTGGCCGGGAAGAACTTGCTGGAGATTGCCCTCTTTAAGCTCTGTCTCACATACTCTGTCAGAATATCTGTATCCCTTGTAGAAGGTGCATAGTCTGCAAGTGTTTCAAATATGGTGAGCAGATCCCTGATGGAGATTCCCTCTTTTAAGAGATTCTGCAGTACCTTCTGGATCTCACCAAGACCAAGCAGCTTTGGTGTCAGCTCTTCTACCAGTGAAGGATTGGTATCCTTCAGATTATTGACAAGATTCTGAACATCCTGTCTGG
The DNA here is from genome assembly GCA_902766365.1 of uncultured Lachnospiraceae bacterium. Classification (GTDB taxonomy): domain Bacteria; phylum Bacillota; class Clostridia; order Lachnospirales; family Lachnospiraceae; genus Suilimivivens. Next base: position 13,254 of record CACXDC010000159.1, read on the forward strand.
TAAGGAGCTCTGAGATATGCTGTCTGATGATCTCAGTCAGATGCGTTGCTATGATAGAAGGCGGATCTACTACGGTATAACCAAGACTCTCTGCTCTTTCCCTCTGTCCCTCTGTGATCCAGATAGCCGGCAGATGGAAGGATGGTTCAAAGGTAGGAATACCTGTGATCTCTTCTTCTACATATCCGGGATTCATGGCCATATAATGATCAAAGAGGATCTCGCCTTCACTGACCTGGATTCCCTTGATCTTGATAATATACTGGTTCGGATTCAACTGGATATTGTCACGCAGTCTGATGATCGGCACTACTGTACCAAGCTCAAGTGCGATCTGTCTTCTGATCATGACTACACGGTCAAGCAGATCACCGCCCTGATTCACATCGGCAAGAGGAATGATACCATAACCAAATTCCAGTTCAATGGGATCTACCTGCAGCAGGCTGTTGACATTTTCAGGCTGTCTGATCTCCTCTGCTGCGATTTCCTCTTCGTCTACCTCATTCTCGATCTTGGCTGTTTCAATCTCTCCGGCAATTACACGTCCACAGACAATGAATACCAGTCCGAGTGTCAGGAAGATCAGTGTCGGGAAAGGAGTCACGATACCAAGGGTACAGATAATAATTCCTACTATGTACAGTGCTTTTGGTATTCCAAATACCTGTCTGATCAGCACCGCTCCAAAATCGGCATCTTTTGAACCCTTTGTTACCAGAATACCGGTTGACAGAGAGATCAGCAGAGAGGGGATCTGGCTGACCAGACCATCACCGATTGTCAGGATCGTATAGGTATTCAGCGCACTGTTAAAGTCCATTCCCCGTCTCAGGACTCCCATGGCAATACCACCCACAATATTGACTGCAGTAATAATAAGACCTGCCGTGGCATCTCCCTTTACATACTTCACGGCACCATCCATGGAACCAAAAAAGCTTGCTTCTTCCTGGATCTTATCTCTTCTTCTTTTGGCCTCTGCATCATTGATCGCACCGGTATTCAGATCCGCATCGATCGCCATCTGCTTACCGGGCATGGCATCCAGGGTAAAACGTGCCGTTACTTCAGCCACACGTTCGGAACCTTTATTGATGATCATAAACTGGACTATGATCAGAATCAGGAAAACGATCGCACCTACGATCAGGTCACCGCCTCCGACATAATTACCAAAGGTCTGAACCACTTCACCGGGATCTCCTGTTGTCAGGATCAGTCTTGTAGAAGAAATATTCAGGGCGATCCTGAATATCGTGGTGAAAAGAAGGATTGTCGGGAAGAATGACATATCCAGAACTTCCTTGGCAAACATTGCCGTAAACAGGATTGTAAAACCAAGGGCTATATTACAGGCAAGGAGAATATCAAGAAGCCAGTTCGGGATAGGTATGATCATCATCGCAAAGGCTGCGATCAGATATGCTGCAACTGCCAGATCCTGTTTCTTCATCTATTCTTCTCCTTTCCTTTATTTATGCTTTCCCTTTCAGATGATATACAAATGCAAGTACCTCTGCCACTGACTGGTAAAGTTCCGGTGGGATCAGGCCACCAATATCCACATTGGCATACAGCATCCTGGCAAGCGGCTTGTTCTCTACAATCTCCACATCATGCTCCCTGGCGATCTCCTTGATCTTCTGTGCCAGGAAATCCTCTCCTTTGGCTATGACATAAGGTGCGTCATATTTATCGGGATCATACTTGATCGCCACTGCATAATGAGTGGGGTTGGTGATGACCACATCTGCTTCCGGAAGCTGCTGCATCATACGCCTTCTTGACGCTTCCTGCATTCTCTGCTTCTGTTTGCCCTTGACCTGTGGATCTCCTTCCTGATTCTTGTACTCATCTTTGACTTCCTGCTTGGTCATCTTCATGTCTTCCTTAAACTTATGCTTCTGATATGCATAATCCAGAAAGGCAATCACCATATAGACAGCAGAGATCCTGATCCCCAGATCAATGGCAGTTCCCCCTATCAGGGAAATTGCCTGGTTCAGACTCATATCATAAAGTAATAGAACGCCCGTTATCTTATCCTTCATATAGCTGTAGACAACGTAACATATAATACCGATCTTCGCTACAGACTTCAAAAGCTCGATCAGTGCATTTGCTGAAAAAATACGTTTAAATCCCGATATGGGATTCAGTTTGCTGAACTTTGGCTGCAAAGGCTTGCTGGTGGGTTTCCACTTAACCTGCACCACGTCACATACCACTGCAACCACAACTCCTACCAGAAAAACAGGTGCCAGCATCAGGAGCATCTTAAGACTCATTGACCGGAGCAGAACGAGAAGCGCTGCTACCGGGATCTTCCCTCCATACATGGTGATCGTATCCGGGATCTGATTATAAATACCGGAGAAGCAGTCTACCATGTTTTCTCCGAGGCTTCCCACATATACCTTTAACAGTATAAACAGGGCAAGCAGTCCGAAAGCATTTCCAATCTCCTTGCTTTTGGCTACCTGTCCTTCTTTTCTGGCATCCTCCAGTTTTTTGGCTGTAGGCTCTTCGGTCTTTTCACCGCCCGGGCCATCTTTAGCAAAAAACTGCAAATTATATTCTAAAACCATAGAGCTTTCCTTTTATGCACTCATTACCCTGACAAAGCTGACAACCATGCGCTTCATCTGTTCATAAATGAATCCTGCTGCATCCGGCAGCATCGCTGTTGTTACAAACAGTATACAGAACCCAACCAGTACCTTCATCTGGATACCAACTGCAAACATGTTAAGCTGTGGGGATACCTTGGCAAGAATACCAAGCACAGCATTCAGAAGGATCATCACTGCAAAGATCGGCAGGCAGATTCTGAAGCCTACGATAATATAGTCACCCATAAAGGTGATCAGTGCCTGCAGCAGTGCTTCGTCATGGAATACCGCTCCGTTGACAGGAATCAGCTCATAAGTCTCTGCAAGCGCTTTCAGCAGATATCTGTGCATACCGGAGATCATCAGAAGGAGCAATACCATATAATTGTAATATACACCGGTAATCGTCGTCTGCTGCTTGGTAGTTGGATCAAACAGGCTGGCCATGGAAAGCCCCATTTCCATATCTGCGATCTGACCGGCAAATGACACTACTGCTGTACAGAGATTTGCCCCAAAGCCTATCAGGAATCCGGTTACAACCTCTTTCATAACAATAATGGTATATCCGATCAGTGTATCGTACACAACTTCCTGCTTTGGTCCGGTCTGATATAGCAGAACCGATATAAAAAAAGCAAGTCCCACACGCACTCTTGCCGGTGTATTGCTCATACTGAAGAATGGTGCAATATAGACAAAGCTGGCAACCCTGACAAAAATAAGAAGAAATAATTCAAGATCACCATAACTGAAATTGTAATCTATCATATCCTACCTGGTATACAGACTGAAATTAGACCACAGTCTGTTCATAAACTCTGTTATCTGCGTAAGCATCCAGTTTCCCAGCACGATAATGGACAGAAAAACTGCCAGTATCTTTGGTACAAAAGTCAGTGTCTGTTCCTGGATCGACGTTACCGTCTGAAAGATACTGATCAGAAGTCCTACGATCAGAGACACCAGAAGAATCGGCGCTGATACCTTGATCACAAGGAACAGGGCATCACTGGCAATTGCTGTTACGTCATCAACACTCATTGCTTATTCTCCTTCCATCAGTTGAATGTCCGAACCAGATTCACGATGATCAGGTTCCATCCATCTGCCAGTACAAACAGTAAGATCTTGAATGGCATGGATATTGTCGTAGGTGGCAGCATCATCATGCCCATACTCATCAGTGCTGAAGATACCACCATATCAATCACGATAAACGGAATGTAAATAATAAAGCCTATAATAAATGCTTCCCTGAGCTGTCCCACCATAAAGGCCGGTGCCAGCACTGATAACGGAATATCATCCAGTGCTCCACTCTCCCAGCTGTCACCACTGATATCCATAAATACATCCACATCCTCTGTCTGTGTCTGCTTATACATAAATTCCCTGAGTGGCTGGATTCCTCTTTCAAAAAATTCCTGCTGGTCAATCTCACCCTGTTCCATGGGAACAACTGCTTCCTCATAGATCTGTGTCATATAAGGACGCATAATAAAAAAGGTCAGAAATAAAGCTAACCCAATCAGTACCTGATTCGGAGGCGCTGTCTGGGTATTTAAAGCCGACCTTGTAAAATGCAGAACGATCAGTACCTTGGTAAAAGAGGTAAGCATGATCAGAAGAGTTGGTGCCAGTGCGATCAGCGTCAGCGTGATCAGGATCCTTAAGGATCCATTCACCTGTCCATTTCCATTATTATAAGTAACTGTCATCGTATTGGCAATATTCAGTTCCGAAAGCTCCTCAGGAGTGCTGGCCGTTCCTGGTTCTTCAATATTCGTTCTTTCCTCTGTACTGCCCGTAAGGTGGGAATCCACCTCTGTTGCATGTACACCGGAAGAAGGGATAATAGACAATATGCCCACCGTCAGCAGCAGGCATATGATTTTCATTATTCTGTTTGCATGGAAAAACTTTTTCATGCGATTCAAAACTCAGTCATCCTCTTTTGCGTTCTGTTTTTTAAACTTTTCCAGTATGTCACCAAAATTCAGATTCTGTCCGTTACCATTTTCATGGAACTGGATCTCTTCTCTGGACAATTCAGCCAGCATGTGGATTTCATCTTTTCCTACTGCGATCACCAGGTATTTTTCACCTGCACGTACTATCTGCAGATATTTGTTCCCGGTAACACGCATGGTCTCAATCACTTCAAGATTACATCCTGCCGCCTTTGTCTTCTGGTACCCTGCGATCCATCTCGTAGTCAGCCAGGTAACCGCAAGGACAAAGACGAACAGGATCAGTACTGTCATAAACTGTAAGAATCCATCCGTTCTGTCCATACCTGTCAGAAGCATATTATCCTACTACCTTCTTGACTGCTTCCAGTACACGGTCTGCCTGAAACGGCTTTACGATGAAGTCCTTGGCACCACTCTGAATAGCTTCAATAACCATCGCCTGCTGGCCCATTGCAGAACACATGATAACCTGTGCGGAAGGATCTGCTGCCTTGATATTCTTCAGTGCCTGAATGCCATCTACCTCCGGCATTGTGATATCCATCAGAACAAGATCGGGCTTCAGCTCGTTGTATTTCTCAAGAGCCTTTGCTCCATTCTCTGCTTCTCCGGCAACATTGTAACCATTCTTGGTCAGAATGTCCTTAATCATCATACGCATGAATGCTGCATCGTCTACAATTAAAATATTCTTTGCCATAACTTTTCTCCTATACTTTTCTATTTAATGATTTCCGTTACACGGACACCAAAACTCTCTTCGATTACTACTACTTCACCTTTAGCCACAAATTTTCCATTTACCAGTACATCTACCGGTTCTCCGGCGATCTTGTCCAGTTCGATGATCGTACCTGGTGCAAAATCCAGAATCTCAGCAATGGATTTCTTCGTTCTTCCAAGCTCTACTGTAACCTCCAGCGGTACATCCATGATCAGTCCGATATTTTCCTGACCGGGTACCTGTCCTGCCGTACCGGAAAAGCTCTGGAACTGTGCCGGCTGAACATTCATGTTCTGCTGCTGGTTCATATTCATCTGCGGCATTCCATAACCGGGTGCCATACCCGCCTGTGGCATTCCATAGCCGGGTGCCATGCCCATCTGCGGCATTCCATAACCAGGTGCCATACCCATCTGTGGTACGCCCTGTTGTGGATCCATATTTCCTGCCGGAGCTGCTGTCGGCGGTACATATGGTGCCGGTTCCGGTGCTGCCGGAGCTGGTGCAGGCGCAGGGGTTGGTGCAGGTGCAGGAGCTGACTGTGCCGGGGCTGGATCCTGCTGCGACATAAACGTCTCATAAAGGCTCTTCGCAAAATCTACCGGATAAAGCTGCATGATCGTACTGTCTACCAGATCCTCGATCTGCATCCGGAAAGAAATCTTTACAAAAGTATGTGAGAGGAAATCTGCAATATCTCCACCAAATTTAAAGTCCTGCAGATCAATCCTTGTTGCCTCCGGGGGACTGATATCGATCATCTTCCCCAGCATCGTAGACATGGAAGTGGCTGCTGATCCCATCATCTGGTTCATTGCCTCAGAAATGGCACTCAGATGAAGTTCTCCGAGTTCACCATCTGTATTGCTTCCGTCTCCTCCCATCATCAGGTCTGTGATTACCTTAACGTCATGCTCCTTGAGTACCATGATATTGGAGCCGTCAAGTCCTGATGTATATCTGATCTGAATAAAGACGCACGGTCTTTGATAATCCTTGGATACCTTATCCCAGTTTGTAAGTTCGACAACTGGTGTTGTAATATTTACTTTTCTGTTTACCAGAGAATACAGTGTTGTTGCAGAAGATCCCATGCTGATATTGGCGATCTCTCCAATAGCATCCTTCTCTGTATCACTTAACAGGTTTTCATCAATCGGATCTGATTTGATCTCTGATCCCGGAGTACCTGCATCTTCTGTTTTCGCACTGTCATCTGCTGCAGCATTTGCTGCTGACCCGGCATCTTCTGCCTTTGCAGAATCCGCTGTGGTATCGCCATCTGCACCCTTGGAAAGATCCATCCCGCTAAGCAGTGCATTTATTTCATCCTGCGATAACATTCCATCCATGCGTTCCTACTCCTCCTCTCTGATCACTGACATGACCCGAACAGCATACTTATCACCGTTTGAACCAGGAAGTGCCGTGAACTTCTTGATATTTCCTACATATACATCCATTTCTGAAGTAACTCCTGTTCCCAGCCTGATCACATCTCCCGGCTGCAGGTTTATAAAATCATTCACTGATACAAGGCTCTTTCCAAGTACAGCCCTGACAGGAACATCTACCCTTTTCAGCATGGCTTCCAGGCTCTCACTGTAGTTTTCAGTGCTTTCCTTCTGCATGGTAGAGAACCAGTACTTCGTATTCAGCTTGTCCATGACATCTTCCAGTGTAAAGAAAGGAAGGCAGACATTCATATGTCCCTCCACATCTCCGATCTTGACATTCATCGTCACGATCGCGATCATGTCACTGGGAGCGATCACCTGCGCAAACTGTGCATTGGTCTCAATCCTCTCCATTACCGGATTGATGTCAATTACATTCTTCCATGGTTCCCTCATCAGCTGCATACAGACAACCATCAGCTTTTCCAGGATGATCATCTCTATCTCCGAGAAGTCCCTGGCCTTATCAAGCGGCTGTCCCTGCCCGCCAAGCATTCTGTCTATCATGGCAAATCCAAGATTGGATGCCAGTTCAATGATAATATCTCCATTCAATGGCTGGAAATTTACAATTCCCAGAATAACCGGATTGGAAAGTGAATTGGTAAATTCCGAAAATGTAACGGTCTCAGAACTGCTTACCGACACCTGTATATTCTTCCGCAGATAAACCGGAAGGTTGGTCGACAACAGTCTTCCATAATGTTCATAAATAATTTCAAGTGTTCGCAGATGTTCTTTGGAGAACTTCGCAGGTCGCTTGAAATCATAATCTTTAACCTGTTTATCTCCTGTCTCCTGCATCTGGTCAACATCAAGTTCTCCGGTGCTGAGTGCAGCCAGCAGATTGTCTATTTCACTTTGAGACAGTACCTCGCCCACAGAAGCTCACCTCCTTCATCCATTCTGCAGTCCCACATCTGTGTGCTACTGATAAAGTGCACTGCTCAGTGTTACATTAAATATGAACTTGGAGTCAAACATCTTCTGTACTCTTTCAAGGATCTGCTGTTCCACCTCATGGCTGCTGACCTTGATATCTTCCAGTGTATAGGAAGAAACAACATCATTGATCTCACCCTTGATCAGGCTTTCTCTTGTACTCAGATCTCCATATGCCTTATAGTCTTTATCCTTTGAATTCATGGAGAAAGTCACAGTGATCACAGCAACATGACTTGCTGTATCCGATCCTGTACTCTCAAGTGGGATTGTCAGATCTGCGATATCATATGTAACAACATCTGACATGGGAATTGTTTCCTGCTCTTCCTCACTGCCATCCTCTCCAAGATCAATGGAAATTGCCGCTGCGATATCTCCCACCAGTGATGCTGTCTTCTTATTGGTTCCAACCACACTTACCAGTGTTACAGAAGAAAGCACGACATTTACGATCAGAAGTGCAAGAATTACGATAGATATCAGATTTTTTTTCATGGTTTATAGTCCCCTTTATATCAGTAAGAGCTGAGCTCATTATAAATTTTGATCTCGACCCGTCTGTTTTTCGCCCTTCCCTCTTCGGTAGAGTTATCTGCAACAGGATCATATTCTCCCCTGCCGGAGTGTTTGATCATTGCCGGATCCAGTGTGGTGTTCTGCACCAGATAATAAAATACAGAAAGTGCACGTCCATCACTGAGCTCATCATTATTAGAGTATTTCGCTCCGGACATCGGCACATTGTCCGTATGTCCTTCTATTTCAATCACCCCAGGACTGTACTTCTGCAGAATGAGTCCCACCTGGTTCATAATAGGAAGGGCCTCCTCTTTAAGCTGTACACTTCCGGAGTCAAAGAGTATCGCTCCATTCAGTGTCAGCTGTACATACTGGGAAGTAAATTCCACATCGATCTGGCTGTCCAGATTTTTTTCTTCCAGTGTTTCCGTGATCTTCTCAGCAAGTTCCTCCGAGGCTTCTGTCTTCGCCTGCTCCACAGCATCTGCTGCTGATTCAAGATCATCCGGGATCACATTTCCTTCTGCATCCCTGCCAGTGCTGTTAATATAATTATCCAGCTCATTCAGCTGGCTGACACCGTTCGAGATCAGAAGTCCATCACCAATTGCAGATGCTCCGGCTGAAAATATGCTGAACGTCTGATTGAATGACGCTGCCAGCAGTTCAAATTTCTGGGCATCCATATTGGACATGGAAAACAGCATTACGAAGAAGCACAGCAAAAGATTCATCAGGTCGCCAAAGGTAGCCTGCCACGCAGGGGCGCCTTTTGGTGGGTCTTCCTGCCTCTTTTTAGCCATTCTCTTCACCTCCGTTGTCGCCCTCCTGCATGATCCTGTCTCCAGGTGAAAGGAAGGACTTCAACTTCTCTTCTATGACTCTCGGGTTCTCTCCTGCCTGAATAGAAAGCAGACCTTCGATCATAATTTCCTTCATCATGATCTCTCCCGAGTTATTTGTCTTAAGTTTACTTGCAACAGGTGTACAGATCCAGTTTGCAAGCAGGGATCCATACAGTGTCGTGATAAGTGCTACCGCCATGGACGGTCCGATTGCAGAAGGGTCGTCCATTTCATAAAGCATGTTTACAAGACCGATCAGGGTACCGATCATACCCCATGCAGGACCCATGCCTCCCAGATCCTCCCAGAAAGAAATATTCTTCTTATGACGGTCTTCAATACTGATCAGCTCCGTTTCCATAATTCCTCTTACAAGATCCGGATCGGTACCATCCACAATAAGCAGGATTCCCTTTTTCATGAAATCATCATCCAGATCTCCTGCTGCCTCCTCCAGGGAAAGCAGACCCTCCTTACGGGCAATATTGGAAAGATCTATGATCTTCTGTATCATGGACTTAGCATCCAAATCAGGTGCCTTGAAGATCAGGGTAAAGCTCTTCAGTCCGCCGATATAATCTTTTAGTGTCGATCCCATCAGGATCGCAAAGAATGCACCGCCAAATGTGATGATCATTGACGGGAAATCCACATAACGGTCAATGTGCGAAAGACCGGCACTCTGTATCATACCGAAGGCACACATTCCAAAACATAATATTAATCCTAAGAGAGACGCTAAATCCACGACTAATACCCGTTTTTGCGTTAATTCGCAAAAATTTCCTTTCTATAAGATTTTACAAGATTTTTTATCTCTTGTCTACTTTCTTTTATAATTATTTTTCTGCCCGTGGTGAAGAAAACCACGGTATCCGGCGTTTCTTCAACAACTTCAATCAAATCCGGATTCACCAGTACTTTAGTCCCGTTGATCTTGGTTACCTCAATCACTGCTGCTTTTTCCTCCAAAATGTCTGAAGGAACCGGCACCCCGGTTCCCCCAGATTTCTGTTTTAAATTTTGCTTTGGCAGCCTGTTTATGCTGCTGTCAGTCCTTTAGTGTCTGTCTTATCGTTTCAGATTGGTCAGTTCCTCAAGCAATGTATCTGATACGGTAATGATACGGCTGTTTGCCTGGAAACCACGCTGGGTTGTAATCATTTCTGTAAACTCGGAAGAAAGATCCACATTACTCATTTCAAGGACACCGGTATTCATATAGCCGCCGCCTGTAGTGATATCTGTTCCGATACCATCGAAATCACCGGAGTTCTGTGTTGCAGAATAAAGGTTGTCTCCTTCCTTGGCAAGACCGGAAGCGTTTGCGAAGGTTGCTACTGCGATCTGTCCGAGCAGTCTGGAACAGCCATTGTCATAGTTTGCATAGATCATTCCATCCTTCTGGATGTCGATACCGCTCATTTCTCCTACCTTACGTCCGGCATTATTTCCCTTTGCATCTCCGCGGATCGGGGAAATGGTAGAGGAACCATTGTTGTTCAGGTTGGAGCAGTTTGAAAAGTCAATGGTAATATCAGAAAAGCTGGGGAAAGTTGCAGCATCAAAATGCAGTGACAAAGTACTTGCTGTACCTCCTGCTGTTCCCACATTCTTAAAAGAACCATTGGTTGTATTAAATTCCAGTACAGGATTTGTAACATTCGCATTATTCTGCTGGAGACTTGCTTTTGTCTTATCAGCAAGCACTGTCTTTCCCTTGGAATCCAGGATATCATCCAGCTGTACTGTGAACTGTCCCTCTACGCCCTGTACCGCATGGACACTCAGCTTTGCCGTATACTTGTAACCCTGGTTATCATAGAACTCGAGGTTCATGATCTTTCCGGCCGTGGCATTGACATTGGTATCGTTCTTATCAATGATACCGGAAATTCTTGCTGCCTTGGTTGCTTCCGGAGGATATGTCATATTTTCTGTTGTCATGATCCGGAGGGCAGATACAGTATCCTGCTTGATCGCAGATGCATCGTTAGGGTCTACCTGCCAGCCCATGACATTGTATCCGGTACTTGTCATTGCCAGGTTTCCGGCTCCATCCACGTAGAAGGAACCATCTCTGGTGAAGTAATTGTTCTGTCCGTTGTTTACAATGAAGAATGAATCCCCGGTAATCATGATATCAAAGGGATCGTTTGTTGTCTGGGAAGCACCCTGGGTTGTGATCGCTGTCTTGATCGCACTTGTCTTGGCACCAAGACCGATCTGTCTTGCGTTGATACCGCCTACACCGGTTGTCGGATTGGCACCGGATGCAGCCTGTGTGGTCTGATACATCAGATCACTGAATGTCATAGACTGTGATTTGTAAGCTGTCGTATTTACGTTTGCAATATTATTACCAATTACGTCCATTCTGGTCTGATGGGTCTTAAGACCTGCAACACCAGAATATAATGATCTCATCATAGGAAAATGACCTCCTTTAGTGTAAGCCGCTTCTGTTCCCTCTGTCAGTCAGGAACATCAGCCCCCATAAGGTCCGGCTGTTTAAATAATAACGGCTCCATCAATATTCGTAAAAATGTTTTCTGTGGCATCCTGTCTGTCCATGGCAGTCACTACCGTACTGCTCGGGACATTCACAATAAATGCCAGCTGGTCTACCAGCACTAATGACTCCTTAATTCCCTTCTGCTGTGCTTTTTCAGTTCCTTCCTGCAGTCTGTCAAGCTGTCCTCTCGAAAGCTCGATCTGGCGGTCTGCCAGTCTGTTTGCTGCATGCTTGGAAAATCTGACTGTCTGTGTTTCCTCCTGCTTGTTATTCAGGATATCCTGAAAGGAAACACTGCTTTTTTCCTGCCCCTTCTTTAACTGTCCGGTTCCGGAAAGGTACTGATCCTGCACCTGTCTGAGGGAAAGGAATCCACCATCCTGCACTTTCATCCTGTTCTCCTCCATGAGTGGAATCTGCATCCTTGTTATTTGGTTTTCTCAGTATCCTTGCTTTCAGAATCCTTGTCTTCTGACTTGTCCTTATCTTCTGTCTTATCACCGTCTTCTGTTTTATTCTCGTCTGTGAGTGCTTTGATCCTGTCTACATATTCCTGCAGCTTCTTCACATCCTTTTCGGAGATAAAGCTTCTCTGATAATCCGTCATGGCATTATAGGCTTTCTGAAGTGTCTCAACCTTTTCCTTATGCTCCAGTGTGATCTCGGAAACATCCGGCAGGTCATACAGAGTCTTGATAAACAACTGTGCCAGATCAACTGCATCCTGATAATCCTGTCCGATCACTGCAGTCACATCATCGATGGAATATAAGGTTCCGTCAATGGAAACATAAGCCTTGTTGTTTTCATACTTCACATACTCAACCATACCCTGTACTTCTTTGGTATTACCGGCAGAATCCGTTGTCTGGATCAGTACCTGTTTGCCTACCATGGAAGATGCTCTTGATAATTCCAGTGTAGCCGACATATTCTGCATCTGCTCTACCTGTGAGAAGGTTGCATACTGGGAAATATATTCTGTGTTTGAAGTAGGCTCCAGAGGATCCTGATATTTCATCTGTGCTACCAGAAGCTGTAAGAATGCTTCCTTATCCATACCATTCTTGGATGTGGTGGCCTGTTTTACGGAAGACTGGGATGCGGTTTCCTGGATCTCACCATTTTTTACTACTGCGCTGACGCCCATCTGTTATGTACTCCTTTCTGCACGCTCTATGCGGTATAATCTACCGTCGTGCCATTTGCTTTCATCATACTTGCTGCCAGAAGCTCTTCTTCCTCTGCCGTTTCCTCGAAATCATCCGATAAGGCATTCAGATTCAGATGTCTTCTTGCTTTTTTCTTATCCTGATAGAGGTTTTCATTCCCTCTGTCCTGTCCATTGTACAGATTGCTTTCAAATGCATGGCTCTCTACAGTCACTTCTACAGCCTCTATCTTCACACCCTGTTCTTCGAGGGTATTCTTAAGAACTGTCATCTGGCTTTCGATCGCTGCCCTTACACTTTCATTCTGTACCTGGAAATGTGCGGTCACTTCACCGCCCTTTGACACAAGCTGGATCTTCAGTGTTCCCAGTGTTTCCGGATGAAGCTGCATTTCCAGCTGATCCATCTCCGGTTTTAACTGTACCTTCATGTAGTCCATGATCTGATCCATGATCTCCTGTGTCTGCGTACTGCTTTCCGCATACGCTGCACTTTCCTGCGCCTGCAGGGGTGCTTCTGCTTCCTTCTGCAAAAGAACATTGTTCTGCACCGGGTCTGTTTCTCCCATATGCTGTCCTCTGCTTCCGGTCTCCTGTTTACCATCCTCGTGGGATGTATGTTCTCCGGTATGTCTTTCAGAAACTGTTTCTTCTGCCATACCTTCATTCTGAATGGTTATGGTTCCATCCATTCTGGCGCTTTCTTCCTGAACACCTGCAGTCTGCACCTTTTCTTCCGGCACTGCATTTTCTGTGTTCTTCATTCCTGTGACACTTTCTGTCACCTGTTCAGGTATCTCCTGCAATTTTGCAAGACTCTGCGTAAGCTCCTGCGGGCTTAAGGAAAATTCTTCCATCAGTCCCTCTTTCACATCAGAAAGCTGCGTCAGAAGATTCTGTACATTGTTATACAGACCTTCATCTGTCAGAAGGGCCATGGAGTCATCCGCTCCTGAAAGTGCTACTGCAAGATCAGTCAGATTCTCTGCATTTAACAGATCTGCTGCTGTCAGGGAAAGTTCTTCCATAGCAGCTTCTACGTCTGCTTCTGATACATTCATTTCCCTGGCCACACTGGCTACCAGTTCCTGTCCTGCCTTTGTCACTGCATCTTCCAGAGCACCGGTGTCCTTTTCTTCCTTTACACCGTTCTTTGGCTTCAGTGTCTGTGTACTCTTACCGGCAGCTTCAAGTTTATCCCTGATGGATTCCCCTGTATTTCCGGTTTTCTTCACAGTCTGCGCTGCAGCAGTTGTTTCATCGCTGCCAGATGTCTTTCCCATGACATCACCAAAGCTTGTGCCTCCTGCATTTTTGATACCTGAGAATGTTGTCTGCGCTGTCTTTCCCACAAGATTCATCAGAGAGTCTGAGTTTCTTACAGGTGTGCTCGTCATTCACATTCCTCCATTCTCTATTAGTCCTTTCAGACTTTTTATCAAGGTACAAAAAATATATCGGTAAAAACAGGCGTTTTCTTAAGATTCCGGATCCATGATCTTGGTCAGCTTGGCTGCCACTGTAGGATCCATGACGCCAAGGATCTTTCCTCTGTCATCCGCTTCCATGGCATTCAGGATGCGGGCTGCCAGATCCAGATTATCCGTCATCGCCTCGAAGATAGCTGCTGCTTCCTTTGGCTTCATGGACGAATAGGCCATGGCGTAATTCTTGACTTCGTCTGTTTCTTCCGTCTGCTGTACGACCTGTTTATACAGGTACTCTGCGGTTGCGGGATCAATTTCCTCATAATACTTCTTATACTCCTCGATCCCCGGTCCTTTATCCGAATAAACTACTTCTTCGTAAAACTCTGTTTTGATCCGCTGGAACTCCACCTGGCTGTCCTCAAAGGTTTTCAGTCTGTCTACCTCAGCCTGCAGATCCTTTACTTCATCCGTACTGGTCGTCTCTGCTGACTTGGCACGTTCCAGCTCCAGCTCCAGCTCCTTGATATAATCCACTGCATCCTTCAGGTTGTCGTAGCCTCCATAAGAGCCGCTGTCACTCTCATCCACGGCAACATCTGTATTCTTTGGCAGGATCAGATTTAAAACCGGCACATCCTTTAAAACCGGTGTCAGTACATTACTTCCAAATCCACCAAAATCAAGCTTGACGATCAGGCACAGGATTGCTACCCAGATCAGTACGATCACAAACGTGACTGCAAATACAGATCCCTGGTTTCCGTCATCGTCCTCTTCAAGCTCAGCCTCACGTCCTGCGATTTCCTTTGCTTTCTGTCTGGCCAGCTTTTTCTGCTCTTTCTGCTCGTTTTTCAGTTTTTTCTTTTCATCCTTCAGACGCTTTTTTTCTGCTTTGGCGTCATCCGGTGTCATTTCTTCATCCAACGGCATATTTTATTCTCCACTGTTTCTTTTCTGTCCATAGGTGTAACTTACCAGTTCATCAATTTCCTTGGATTCTCTGGCATTTTCTTCTTTCATAAAGCTTTCAAAGGCCTTTTCCTTCAGTTTCTCATGGGTTTTGCTTTCCTTCATTGCTTCCGTCAGCTTTTCCCTGGCCTCCTCCAGCACCTTTTCTGCCTTTTCCACAGTCCTCTGCTGGGCTGTGATCAGCCTCTTCATATTCTCTATGGCATCCCGGTTTTCCAGGATATCTCTTACATTCAGTCCGCTTTCCTGGAGTTTTCTTCCTTCTTCCACGTAAGCATCTTTTCTTTCCTTCAGCTTCTGCAGCTTATCTTCCTCCAGCGTTAGCTGCAGCCTTGCCTTTGCAAATTCATTTTTGGCCTGTTCTTCCAGCTTCTGTTTGATGTCCAGGACGCTCTGCATCCGGTAAATAAACTTTGCCATAATTATCAGGACCCTTCAAAAATATGTACCAGTAACTGTATCGTTTCTTCAAAGGTGAATTTGTCATTGACATCCTGCTGCAGAAAAGCATTTACCTCCTGAATCTTGCTGATCGCATAGTCGATCTCAGGATTGCTTCCTGCCTTATAGGCACCTATGTTGATCAGATCCTCCGCCTCATTGTAGGTCGCCATGACATTTTTCAGTTTACCTGCAAGCTGCTTATGTTCCCTTGTTGCGATCTGGCTCATACATCTTGATATACTCTGCAGGACATCAATAGCCGGATAATGATTCTTATGTGCCAGCTTCCTGTTCAGCATGATATGGCCATCCAGGATGCTTCTTGCCGTGTCTGTGATCGGTTCATTGAAGTCATCACCGTCTACAAGTACTGTATACAGTCCTGTAATAGATCCCCTGTCCGAGCACCCTGCCCGCTCTAACAGTCTTGGCATCTCAGAATATACACTCGGTGGATATCCCCTGGATACCGGCGGTTCACCGCTCGCCAGGCCAATTTCCCTCTGTGCCATGGAAAAACGTGTCAGGGAATCCATCATCAGAAGGACATCCTTTCCCTGATCCCGGAAATACTCTGCAATCGCAGTTGCAGTCTGGGCTGCTCTTTTTCTTTCAAGTGCCGGTCTGTCGGATGTGGCAACCACAACCACTGACCGTTTCATACCCTCTTCTCCAAGGTCTCTCTCTATAAACTCACGCACCTCACGACCACGTTCTCCGATCAGTGCAATGACGTTGATATCTGCTTTTGTATTTCTGGCAAACATACCCATAAGAGTTGATTTGCCAACACCGGAACCTGCGAAAATCCCGATACGCTGTCCCTTGCCGACTGTGATCAGTCCATCTACTGCTTTCACGCCAAGCGGCAGTACGTCACAGATGATCTTGCGGCTCATAGGATCCGGTGGCGGTGCTTCTACCGGGTAGTCGATACCACCATGCAGCTGCTCCCCTTCCATCCTGCCAAGGCCGTTCAGTGTCCTGCCAAGCAGCTCGTCCGATACCTTTACCGTAAGCGCATGCCCTGTATTCTCTACGACACTTCCCGGTCCGATGCCCTCTACCTTATCATAAGGCATCAACAGAACCTTGCCTTCCTTAAAACCGACGACTTCTGCCTGAACCGGTTTTTCCTCTGTCCCTCCATTCAGGGAGGAGATCAGACAGATATCCCCCAGCTTTGCCTGGGGTCCCTTTGATTCTGTCGTCAGACCCACTACATTTACAACCTTTCCTCTTACCCTGAAAAGGTCTTCCTGCAGTACCTTGTTATATTTATCCCAATCAATGGTCAGTCCCACTTCTTTAAAACC
The DNA here is from genome assembly GCA_902766365.1 of uncultured Lachnospiraceae bacterium. GTDB lineage: Bacteria > Bacillota > Clostridia > Lachnospirales > Lachnospiraceae > Suilimivivens. The sequence continues at coordinate 30,180 of CACXDC010000159.1, forward strand.
TCTACTTCAAAGCTTCATAGGAAAGGAGCTTCAGCTTTCTTGTAAGCTCAGAAAGCTCTGTATCCAGGCTGCAGTCATATACTCCATTTTCCGTTTCGATCATGGCCTTTCCGGCAGAGAGTGTCATATCCTCCACAATTTCAACAGATATCGCACTTCCACCAGCCTCTTTCTGAAGCCGTTCCTTATTTTCTTTCACATTCTCATAATCATTCCTGGATACATGGATCAGAAGATTCCTGCATCCTTCGATCTTCTGCATGGTATTACTCAGCAGTGTAACCACCAGATCATGATAATCTGAAAGATCGACTTTGAAAATGTGTTCATAAATTCCTGTCAGTGCCTCAATGAACCTGGGTTCCAGTTCCCGTTCTTCCTTTTCGAAGGTCGCCTGCAGCTCCTGTAATTTCTGCTGGTATTCTGCTTTTACAGCCTCTGCTTCCTGTCTTCCCTGGCGTTCTCCATCCCGGTAACCGTCTTCTCTGGCTTCCTCATAGGCTTTCTTCTGGATCTCCGCCGTCTGTTCCTTTGCCTGTGCGATCATTTCATCTGTCTGTGATCTGATCTGTTCAAGCTCATTCCTGGCTTCTTCAATTTCCTGCTTCAGTGCATTTTTTTCCTCTTCTGAAGCATCAGAAGCAGTGTCATTTAAAAGTGCATCTACCGCTTCCGTATCCTCCGGCTCTCCTGCCGTTTCCTGCGCACCGTTTTCAGCCGTGCCCTGAAAAGATGCACTGTGCAGTACCTTATCCAGTTTTTTCTCAGCCAGTGTATTATTGTCTATGATACGTTTATCCTCACTGTCCATATGGATCAGTCCGGATTTATACAAATTCTTAAACAACGATCTCGTCTCCTCCGCCTCTGGAAATAACAATTTCGGCAGAATCTTCCAGCTTTCTGATAATGTTTACGATCTTCTGCTGTGCCTCTTCCACGTCCTTCATACGGACAGGTCCCATAAACTCCATGTCTTCCTTGATCATGACCGCCAGACGCTTGGACATATTGTTGAAGATAGCTGTCTGTACCTGCTCGTTAGCACCCTTAAGTGCAAGAGCAAGATCATTATTATCCACATCCCGGAGAACTCTCTGGATTGCTCTGTCATCAAGCAGCAGAATATCTTCGAATACAAACATCTTCTTCCGGATCTCGTCCGCCAGTTCCGGCTCCTCGATCTCCAGTGTTTCCATAATATGTTTCTCCGTCCCACGGTCTACCGTGTTCAGGATATCTACCACTGCGTCCACACCACCAATGATCGTGTAATCCTGGTTGACCAGTGATGAAAGCTTGGATTCCAGCACCTTTTCCACCTCTTTGATCACATCCGGACTTGTTCTGTCCATCATGGCGATACGTTTTGCCACATCAGACTGCCGCTCCGGCGGTAATGCAGATATGATCATCGCCGCCTGTCCGGCCGGCAGGTAAGACAGGATCAGGGCGATTGTCTGAGGATGCTCGTCCTGAATGAAATTCAGAAGCTGGGAAGCATCTGTCTTTCGCACAAATTCGAAAGGCTTTACCTGCAGGGACGCTGTCAGCTTGCCGATCACGTCCATTGCCTTCTCAGCACCAAGTGATTTTTCCAATACTTCCTTGGCATAACCGATACCGCCTTCTGCGATATACTGCTGTGCCAGACAGATCTCATAGAATTCATTGATCACTTCTTCCTTGATCTGCGGTGTAATGCTCCGTGTATTTGCGATTTCAAGTGTCAGTTCTTCAATTTCGTCTTCCTTCAGGTGCTTAAATACAGAAGAAGACCTCTCCGGTCCAAGAGCGATCAAAAGGATCGCCGCCTTCTGCACACCTGACAGTTTATCATCCGG
>CACXDC010000160.1 GCA_902766365.1 uncultured Lachnospiraceae bacterium
GCCTCAGGATTTTCATCCACAAATTTTTCGATCAGCTTCTTGGTCTCAGAACTCTCTTCCGCACTGATATCTTCCAGTTCTATCTCAGGCTGGGACTGCAGAAGGGATTCTACCGGCAGCTCCTCCGGCTGCTGGGAAGCCTTTTCCCCACGCATGCTCCGCAGTACCACAAAGGCAAGCAGTGCAAGGATAATGATGATCAGAATGATCTGCACAATATTGGAGGCACTGATATTCAGTCCCTCTTTGTCAAAGAACACATTCTCTGTCCTGGCAACAAAGGCAATATTGGATGTCGGGAAGCCTGTTGCTTTAGATACCACATCCAGGATATCGTTGTCCACAGTGATTCTGGAACCCTGGGCATTATTCAGTTTATACTCTTCCCAGGTAATACCATCCAGAAGACCCTGTGCCCTTACATCCTCTTCCCTCACTACATTGTAGCTGATCCCTGTAATGGCGATCGTGGAATTGCTGTAGTCAATGACCCCAGGCAGATTATTGGTGGTCGTGATCCGTTCATTCGGAAGATAGTTGTTCTCTGTCTCCTCCACTGTTGAAGAACTGTTTCCGGAATCCTGATATACATATTCGGTGCTGTCACCATTACTGTCTGTCCCCGGGACGCCTCCGCCATCATTGGTGGATTCGGAAGTATAGGTTCTGTCTGAGCTCTTAAGGCCCTGGGTTGCTCCGTCAGGCGCGGAATACTCATGATAAACCTCTTCGCTGGTTGCAAAATTAATATCAAGATTGCTCGCCACCTCGATCTTGTCAAATTCATTGGTGCCAAGCAGAACCTGTCTTACTTCATTCTTTACTACATTTTCCCACTGTGTTTTCACGCCAAGCTGTGAGCTTGCCGTACCGGAAGCACTGTAGCTGTCGTCTCCGGAAAACAGCATGTTGCCATCTGTATCAAGGATCACGACGTTTTCATCGGTATCGTTTCCGACAGCCTTGGATACAGCCTTGGCAAGATATGCCGCATTGTCTGTGGTAAACTCACCGTCAAGCTCCAGAAGGATCCACGCTGACGTATCCTTGTTTTCTGCGATCAGTGTTCCATCATCTGTCGGGATATTCAGATCCACCTTTGCACTTTTGATCGCACTGAACATGGAAATAAAGTCATCCGCCAGCCTCGTCTCCAGATAAAGCTCATATCGCTTCTGTTTGTCTGCTTCTGTCGTGCTAAAGCCGCCGCTTGTTACATTGTCAATCGTATAGGCTGCCGCCTGGATGTCGTTGGCGCCAAGCAGAAGGTTTGCCTGTGACTGCTGCTTCTTGTTGATCTGGATCCGGTAGCCATCATCTGATACCTTATAATCCAGTCCCTGCTCATCCAGAAGATTTGATACCTCAGACGCTTCCTTTGTCGTGTCACACTGAAGAAGTAATACGTACTGTGGTCTTGTCAGGACAGAGGCGATCACTGCCACCGCTATGATCACGCCGGCCGCTGCCGCAACGATAAAGGTCTTCTGCTTCGTGGAAAACTTATTCCACCAGTCCAGTATGTTTTTCAGTATTTTCTGTAATCTTTCCTGCATGATTCACTCCCACTTTTCCTATCAGATCTGGATCTGCATGATTTCCTTGTATGCTTCAAGGAACTTGTCCCTCACAGCTACCGTGTAAGACAATGCAGTAGAAGCCTTCTGCAGGGCATTGGTCAGATCATGGGTGTTTTCTGTTTCTCCGAGTGCCCATTTTAATTTTTCGTTCTCAGCATCAGACAGATAGGCATTGGTGGTATTCAGATTCTGTACTGCCTTGTCAAAAAGGCTTCCAAAATCTTCATTCTCCTTTATGCTCTGTCCGTTTCTAAGCTCTGTCAGATATGTATCAGCAGCATTTTTTACTGCCCCTGAAGATATATTTCTTAATGAAGTAATGTCCATTTCCTATGTATCCTTCCTCTGTTTCTTACTACTGTCCCATTTCAAGACCCTTCATGGCTATGGTCTTGCTGGCATTAAATGCAGTAGCATTTGCCTCATAGGAACGGCTGGCATCGATCAGATTGGTCATTTCTGTAACAACATTTACATTTGGATATGTCACATAACCATTCTCATCTGCATCCGGATGGGACGGATCATATGCCTTGATCATCTCTGTCCAGGTATCCTGTGATACCTTGCTCACCCGGACACCCTGTCCTTTGTAGGCATCACTGGCCTTTCCAAAAACAGATGAAAAGCTTCCCACCTTTTCACCCTTCTGCTGAAAAGTAACCACCTTACGTCTGTAAGGTGTACCATCTTCTGTTCTTGTCGTATCTGCATTGGCTACATTCTCGGAAATCACATCCATGCGGTAGCGCTGGGCTGTCATTCCGGAAGCATTAATATCAAAGGATGTAAACATACTCATAAGTCTTTATTCCTTTCTCCGTATTTCTTTCCGGAAACTGTTATTTCATCACCATTTTCAGGTTGGTAAATTCTTCATTCATGCTCTGTACCAGTCCATTATACTTAATCTGGTTCTCAGCAAGTCTGGCTGTTTCTGTATCAATATCCACATTGTTGCCATCCAGCCTGTAGGAAAAGCCGGAAGCGTCTGTATAAACCCTCGTCTCCAGCTCTGTATCATTGATGGCATCCACCCTGGCATCCACACTCTTAAACCTGGTGCTTCGCATAGCCTGCTTCAACTGGGATTCAAAATCCACATCCTGTCTCTTGTAACCGGGTGTATCCATATTGGCAATATTATTGGCAAGCACATCATTTCTTGTCCATGCTGCATCTGCCGCCTTATTTAAAACGTTTACGTAATCAAAAACATTGGTATTGATCATCAGGATTCCTCCTTTATCCTATACTCCTGTCATTCTATTTTATTATAAATTATTTAGAGGAGAACACAAGTAAAAATGTATATTTCGAATAGTAAAAAAGACCTACTTCGAGCCTTTTTGAACGGCCTGTCGCAAGTCCTTTTACGTAAATACCTGACGTCCTGTCACTGATTTATTTCATATTCTGCTCTTTTAATTTCTCAACCTCATCAAATACCATATCGTTCAGAACCTTGATGTAGGTACCCTTCATACCGGATGACCTGGATTCAATGACACCTGCGCTTTCAAATTTGCGGAGTGCATTGACAATAACAGATCTGGTGATCCCCACTCTGTCCGCGATCTTGCTGGCTACCAGAATACCCTCCATGCCGTCCAGTTCTTCGAAAATATGAACAATAGCTTCCATTTCGGAGTAAGAAAGGGTTCCGATCGCTGACTTGATCACATTCAGCTTACGTGTCTCCTCTGCATTTTCCTCATTGACAGCCCGGAGCATCTCAAGTCCTACGACTGTAGTTCCGTATTCGCAGAGGATAATATCATCAATATCATACTGCTTGTCGCATTTGTAGATGAAAAGAGTTCCCAGTCTCTCTCCCGCGATCTCGATTGGCGTGATGATCGCCTGGAATTTCTTCACTTCTTCAGCGTCAAAGCCAAGGGTTTCCAGATTCACATTCTCCTTGGTAGAAAGAATGGCAAGAAGCCTTTCATTCAACAGGGCATCGATAAAACCACCCACCTGATCCACGATCAGCTCTGTAATGGAATCAACACCGGGTGCATCTCCCACACCAAGCACCTTTCCCTTCTTGCTGATCACCAGGACATTTGAACTCAGGATCTCACATAATACCTTGCAGATATCATTAAAGACTACCTTACTCGAATTATTATTGTGAAGAAGCTTCCCAATCTTTCTGGTCTTGTCCAGTAACTGTACACTACTCATGCTAAGGCCCTCCATAGACAGAAAATACCGTCATCGTAAAAATTTCCTCTATACCGCATTGCTATCATTATTTTAGCACATATGATTCCAAGTTTCAATGCACTTTCCTGGAATTTAGCATAATTTCATGTACTTTTCCAATTTTTTATTTATTTTCTGACTATTGATTTTCCTCTTTGGGAACCGATGTTACAAATCCGCAGGATTCATTGGAACATACCAGCTTATTCCCCTTATACAGCATCAGGGAACCACAGCGCTCACATTTCACGTTGGAGGGACGCTGCCAGACCATGAAATCGCACTCCGGATTATCAATACAGCCATAATATTTTCTGCCTTTTTTGGTCTTCTTCAGGACAATATCCTTGCCGCATTTCGGGCAGGCTACTCCGATCTTCTCATAGTACGGCTTGGTATTGCGGCATTCCGGGAATCCCGGGCATGCCAGGAATCTGCCATGGGGGCCATATTTGATCACCATATTCCGTCCGCAGAGCTCACAGACCTCATCTGATACTTCATCCTGGATCTGTACCTCCTGCAGCTCTTTCTCAGCTTTCTTCACCGCCTCATCCAGATCCGGATAGAAGTTGGAGATCACTGTTTTCCAGTTGACCTTTCCCTCTTCCACGCCATCAAGAAGAGCCTCCATATTTGCGGTGAAGTTTACATCCACAATGCTCGGGAATGCCTCTTTCATCATGTTGTTAACCACTTCACCAAGTTCTGTTACATAAAGGTTCTTATTTTCTTTGACAATATATCTTCTGGCAAGGATCGTAGTGATCGTAGGTGCATAGGTACTGGGACGCCCGATCCCCAGTTCTTCCAGCGCACGTACCAGTGACGCTTCTGTATAATGGGGTGCCGGCTGTGTGAAGTGCTGCTTCGTCAGCAGTTCGTCCAGCGTAAGCCTGGAATCCGTATCAATCCCCTTTACCAGTGTATTGCTTTCTTCCTTCTCATCTTCCTCTGTATAGACACTCATGAAGCCTTCAAATACGACCTTGGATGCTGCAACAGTAAAGCGGTGCTCTCCCGCATCAATCTTCACAGATGTAGTTTCATATCTGGCCGGTGCCATTCTGCTTGCCGTAAAGCGTCTCCAGATAAGCTGGTAGAGCCTGAGCTGGTCTCTCGACAGGGAATCCTTCAGCTGGGCAGGCGTTCTTTCAAGATCGGTGGGGCGGATCGCTTCATGCGCATCCTGGATCTTCTGACCGCTATTCTTACCTTCTGCCGGCGTGGACACAAAATCTTTTCCATAATTCTTTTCAATATATTTCTCTGCCATAGCCTCTGCTTCTACAGATACTCTGGTAGAATCGGTACGCAGATAGGTGATCACACCCACAGTACCGCTTCCCTTGATATCGATTCCTTCATAAAGCTGCTGTGCCAGGCGCATCGTCTTCTGCGTGGAAAAATTCAGCACCTTGCTGGCCTCCTGCTGCAGTGTGGAAGTGGTAAATGGCAGCGGTGCTTTCTTGGTTCGCTCGCCTTTCTTTACCTCACTCACCTTAAATTCCGCATTTTTCAGGTCTGCCACTACCTTATCCAGCTCTTCCTTAGAAGAAAGGTTCACCTTACCATTCTTTGTTCCGTAATACTTGGCGATCAGTGGCTTCTTCTCTCCCTGTACACGAAGGGAGGCATCCAGTGTCCAGTATTCTTCCGGAATAAAGTTGTTGATCTCATCTTCTCTGTCGCAGATGATACGCAGTGCCACCGACTGCACTCTTCCGGCACTTAAGCCTCTCTTCACCTTCGCCCAGAGAAGTGGTGAGATCCTGTAGCCAACCATCCGGTCCAGGGCTCTTCTTGCCTGCTGTGCATCTACCAGGTTCATATTGATCTCCCTGGCATTCTTCAGTGATTCCTTTACCGCATTCTTGGTGATTTCATTAAAGGTGATACGGTATACCTTTTTATTTTCCAGTTTCAGTGCCACGTACAGGTGCCAGGAAATAGCTTCTCCCTCACGGTCAGGGTCAGTTGCGAGATAGACCTTATCTGCTTTTTTTACTTCCTTGCGCAGATTTGCAAGGATATCACCCTTCCCACGGATGGTAATGTACTTTGGCTCATAGTCATGTTCCACATCAATTCCGAGACGGCTCTTTGGCAGATCACGGACATGTCCGTTGCTTGCTGTGACCGTATAATTGTCTCCCAGAAACTTCTTTATTGTCTTCACCTTCGCCGGTGATTCCACGATTACGAGATATTTTGCCATGAAATTCTCTTCCCCTTTATGGTTAAAAATGTTAACGTCAAAGACTATACACCCATTTTTCTGCGGTTGCAAGTAAAAAGTTTATAAACACGAGTAAAACAATACTTGAATACAAAAAAACCGGGAACTCCTGTAAATTCAGGAGTTCCCGGTATCACTGCACGAGTTTCTTCTTATATAATAGTACTTATATACGATGCTGAAGGTCAGTTGAGCATGAAGGACTTTCTCGCAATGACAATAACCCTTGCACTGTCACTGTTTCCCTTCTCATCCGTTGCTGTGATTACATATGTTCTGGAGTCAACTGTTTCATCCAGTACACCATCCTTCATAAAGTCTCCTGCCACATTACAGGTATACTCGGTTCCATAAGCAGGTGAGCCTTCTGCAAATATCTGTCCTCCCCCTTCTCTTTCCACTACGAGAGTGCTAAGCGCAAGTGGCTCTGTGACCTCCTCTGGTTTCCAGTTTACCTTGAACTTTACATCAAAATCAGCAAGTTCGCTGTAATCATCTACATAAAAATAATAAAGCGGCTCAATATTTTCCAACGCAGAAATATTATTTCCATCTGCATTCGTAACAACTACAACTGGTTCACTGCTTCGTCTGCTCTTCTTGTTATGGAGAATGCTCCAGATATTCCGTACATCTCCAAATTTCAAAAACAGATTTCTCATATCTTCCGGAATATACCACGTTCTGTCACCGTCTACATCTTTTCCTCTGTAATTCGCCCAGGAACTGTAATCCCATCTGTATCCATACTCCCCATGTCCATTATCATATTTAGGATCCAGTTTCCACACATAAGATCCAGTCTCTCCATAAATCTTCACAACCCGGAAATACTTATGATCCCAGGCATCTGTCGTTACACCTGGCAGTTCGTCACCTCCATCACTTACCATAGGATTGGAATTCAGCTTCTTTCTTCCCAGGTTATACAAAACACCAATACCACCTGCATTCTGTTCATAGTAAGTTACCGACCCACTTGTCGGATTTATGGTAGAATAATCTTCATTATAGCTAGGATATCCTTCAATAAAGCGACTGAAATCAGCAGGATCTTCGAATAAATTTGCCAATAAATACATCTTTCCAAGATTCGTATTTATGTTGGTTCCGTTCCCTCCATACTTAATAAAGCTTCCCGCATCAAACAAAAGTGCTGTCGTCTGGTCATACAGACAGCTCTTGTAGATCGCCATCAGTGCACTGACACTCAGATCATCAGAATAATCCGGCTCATTTTGATAATATGGTGATACTGTTTTATATTTTGATGCTATCTGATTCCAGGTATCCACACTCATTCCCACAAGGCTGATTCTCCTTGAAAAATACAAAAGGTCAGCGTTCTCTACTTCACTTGCAGTCAACTGTCCTGGCGTTCTCTGCACGATTTCTATCTGATAAGTACGGTCAAAATCTTCAATCGTATCTTTATATTTTTCAACAATTGCCATCGGATCCATTCCTGCTTCATAATCTGCAGCTGCCAGTCCCGCTGTATCGTCCGCATTGCTTAAGTACATCAATAATTTGAACCATTCTGTACTTTTGATGCCTGTCCGCATGTAACACCGGTATTTCCGATTTTGCTGGTAAACATAAATCCGATCTCCCACTTTAGGATTATTTCTTATTTTGGTCAGTTCTTCCAACGTTGTATAACCATTCTTTTCATCACTGGAAACTGTATGAAATACCCACGCTCCTTTATCGGCACTACTGTCATAACTATATATATCATACTTACTGCATCCCATAGTAAGCCCAGGGATCACATTATCCCCTGCATCATTCCAGTATCCTGTTACCGGAGCCGACCATCCACCCAGATCCGCATTGTAAAAATCGATACCTGCACAGTCAATCCTGGTTACTGTTTTGGAATAATCCCCCTTTCCTTTTACATATAGGGTGTCCTCATCTGAAGCTGTACTTGTCAATGCATACCTGCCGTCACCATCTGTAACCTTATTGATTTTAGAGTTGTAAATAATCTTTCCTCTCGCATCCGTTCCAGTATAAATAAAAACAACATCATAAGTTCCTTTTTTACTTCCCACATATTCAAACTTTAGTGTTTTAAACACACTTTCTGACGCTGTGCTGTCCGTAGCAATCAGACTTTTAACAGCTGCAGGATTCAGTACATAATCGCCTTTCCCTGCCGCTACATTCACAAATGTCAGTTTATATACAAAGCATCCTCTGCTGAGTACATCGCTGCTCTCATCCAGAAGTCTATAATACCCATTTCCATCTGCTTTCTGAAATTTTTTACTTCCATCAGCCAGGGAAACCCATACATAGGAGAATCCATCCTGCACTGCCTTTGCTGCTGTATGGGCATCATCTGTAATTTCCTTCACAGCTTCAACTGTCGCTTTATAATTACCTTCTTTTTTGTAACGGTATCCTCCTGCCCACTCTCTGGTACTGTCTCCCGTCCAGACAGCTTCATATTCATAGCGGTCGTTCTGGCTCTGCGTGCTTTCTTCTCCTTTGACACTGTAAACACTATATCCCTTGCCATCAGCGTTAGTACCCGCCGAAAAGATCACATCATAATCATAACCAGTCTTTGATCTGATGTTTGAAGTAGGATATCCAAGACCGGTTTTTCCATAATCCTCTGCCCAGAAATACTGGGGATCAGCCACACTCCATTCTCCCTTAGGCGATTCTGATCCCTTTCTTTCTCTGGCCATCACCCGATACCGGATCCCGTTTTTGTTTCCATTGGACGCCTTAATCACATAATTTTCCGAAAGATTGATGTTATATAATCCCTTGCCGTTTCCCACATACTCAAAATAGCCATTTACCCCCGTAATATTTCTGCTGGCATCCGTTTCCTTCCACCAGCCCGTCATTCTCTTCCAGTTTTCACCAATGGGATTCTCAAATTTTTCATTATATTCATTATAACTATCTAAATAATCTTTTGAAGTCCCCTCTTTAACAAGTCCATATTGAAGTGCCTTTCCTCCATTTTCATATCCATTTCCATTTCCATGTGTTGCCAGATAACGCACTCCATCATATCCGATTGCTGTATTTTCATTATACCCTTCCACACTGCCCCATTCCATCATATAGGGAAACACTGAACAGATCTGGTGTGGAATTACTTCTACAATCCTAAGAGTAGTCTTTTTTCCGGCTCTTGCCGTAGTATCCGCTGCTTTATCTTCTGTTCTGACAGCCCCGGCTTCCTTAACAAGCACAGCCTCCTCTTCCTGTAACTCTGCCTTTTCAACATTGTCCTTCTCAGTTTTATGCAGCTGAAATGCCATCACTATCATAAACGCTGCAAGAAAACATACACTCCCAAGTGCCGCCAGTAGAAGTCCGTTTTTCTTTTTTTCTTTCCCTGCTTTTTCGCTTCTGTATTTCAAGTCTCTTCTCCTTCCTGCCTGTGCAGGATGCTTTTAACATATCGTTTTTCACCTTTATTTTTATCTATTATGCCGGATTCCTCAGATATTTGATCATTCCCTTGCCCTCACGCTGAATATAGACTGCATTCAGCCGGTTCCTTACCGCCACACTGTCACTCATTTCTCTGACAACTGTTTTATCATTCTGGTATGCCACTTCTACCTTCATGGAAACATCCAGAATAAGTGGATTTCTGAAATAATACTTCGGAACAAAGGCAGATACATCTTCACCAGCCGCCGGTGTTGTTTCCGGTATGGCAAAGCTGCTTTCTTCTGTTTTAATCTGAAATGAAGCAATATTCTGTGCCATCAGATAAGGCAGTCTGTCATCCCTGTCTGACGGCAGCTCACTCTTCATGGCTGTGATTGCTTCCAGCGGAGCCTCTGCCTCCGTCGTGTAATTTCCAAGAGAATAGGTTCCTGACATCAGATACATTTCCTTGCTGGTAGGCTGCCATAATATGGCATCCCCGGTAAATACCATACTCTTATCATCATGTAAATCCAGCTTTCCAAAAAGAGCACAGGTCATTGCATCCGTTGCAAGTGATGACGGATCCTCTTCAATCAGACATACTCCATTGGCCTGCAGAATGCTGTCAAGCACAAGATTCAGTGCTGTCTGGGACTCATTCTGTGCATCTACATTGGCATTGGTTCTCGAATATAAACGCAGCGAAGTGACCAGCATATAGCTGAGCCCCGTGAGAATTACAGCACTGACAGCAAATGCTACCAGTAATTCTACCAGCGTCATACCGGCATTTGTATTTTTTTCAGTTGTCTGCTGTTTATTTATATTCCACATAATGTTTTCCAGTTCCTTTGACCAGAACGACACTGGCCTTTTTTCCGGTATTATTCTCTGATGTTATTCTTAAGATTCCATTTTCTTCAGCGTCCATCGCTGCAACCTTACCCGTTGATTTGTCAAAGCGCACAGATATACTTGTAAGTTCTTCCTTCCCCGGCACATAGATCTTCACTTTTTTCTGCAGATTTTCCGTATGCACATTTCCTGTTTCGGAATTATCAATTGTAATCTGATTATTTACCATATCAAGAGTCATTGTAAATTTTCCCTTTTCAGAAAGTGACAGCATCCTTGTATTTTCCAGTGCCGCATTAATACTTTTGGCACATTTTTCCGCATCACGGCTGTAAGCAAGAGAAATACTGATGCCCGCTGCGCCTACCGCTATGCTCAGAATTGCCATTACTACAAGAAGTTCCACCAGTGTGACTCCCTTATTATCATATTTTCTTTTCACACAAGTGCCTCCTTTCCCTGTCCGGCTTACGGCGTATCTTCTGTCTCTCCCTTTTGCCAGTTCTTATAATAAATATAATCTGTATACTCAGTACTGGTCACACGTTTTTCTGTATCTATCAGCTTATTCTCTAAATCTGAATCCGTCAGATCTGCCAGTACGGTATTCAGGAAATAATAGCTTGCATACTCTGTCAGTTTTACAGATTCCGCATCTTCTTTACTCAGTTCGATCACACTTCTCTGCTCTGATTCCAGAACCGACTGCACCACACCACGGTTTGCACGGATAGTCACTCTTCCACCTATGGTAATTTTACCGGTCGCTATGACAAGCCCCTCAAAGGTTCCTCCGTTACCAGTAATAGTAAGATCCCCATTGCAAAGCACTATACCCTTTTTGGTATCTGCCCCTATATCAAGAACCGGCTTTACACCGCCAACCTCTTCCAGAATCCATACATTTGCACCGTTTACTCCCTTAACAGCCTTGCTGTCTATGTGAAGAGATCCCGGAAATTTACTGACATCCAGGAAATTCTTAAGAGGATATTCCGTTCCTGCTTTCTTGCTTTCCTCAACAGTCTCTGTCTTATTAGGTTCCAGGTTTACATAAAGCTGTGCATAATGCTTCTGCATGCTGTTGCTTCTGCCTGCCATATCATCCAGGGAAATACTGTTTTTCTGCAAAATGGACTCTGCTTCGCCACTGTCTGTCAGAAGACCTGTCGTATAGATCTTCGCACTACCTTCACTTCCATCAGCACGAAGGGTAATGTGGGATGCAATATTGGCCGCAGATGACTTTTTCTCCACCATCTGCTTCAGTTTCCACTTCTGTTTATCCAACTCGCTGCCTTGCTCCCCTGGGTCAGCTGTCATGGACATAAATGACTGGATGTATTCTTTTTCTTTTCCTTCTGTAATGTTCAGGAAATAATAGGTATAATTCACCCCGTTATCTGAATAGATCACCGCTGTAACCGGGCTCTCTGTACTGGTATCCAGATACTGGGAGCCAAACCAGTCCTGTAATTTCAGATTGTTTGCAGAGGGGCAGACTGTCTTCACATCTGTCGTTCCATTCTTCTGTGGATTGGACACCCCATCCAGAATTTCAGATGGTGCCAGATACAGGAACTGGTTATACCGCATGGCAACAGACTCTCCTGTCCTGTATTCCTGTGCCTCCCCAGCATTCAGACTTCCATATGCCTTGTTCGGCGTCTTGATATCTACATAAGCAACCCCCGCTACCATCAGTGTATTCAGACCGCTGAGATCCAGCACAGAATTGTTGGCATTTACCACAATAGAACTGCTGGTTGTATGAGCTGCTGCTGTTTTCCCTGACTGTGCCTGATACTTGTCCTGTAAATATCCTTTTTCCCAGGTGTCATACACTGCTGTACTGCCGCTGCCACTGTTATTATAATTATATCCATAATAACTGCCATTCAGAGTCACATTACTGTTTCTGGCATTCAGTTCCAGATCATCAGCCACATAAATATTGGCTACTGCATTTAAGCTTGATGATTTTAATGTCTCTTTGGAAAAAGACGCATCATTTCTTCCGTTTTCCACAGTCCTGATGTTTTCTGCCCAAAGGCTGCTCTGTGCTTCCCCTGTAACTGCACTGACCTTTGAATCTATCGTGACACCTGACTCACAAATGTTAAAATCACCCTTGGAAATAATATAGCTGGAATCCTTAAACCGAACTATTGCTTTATAAAAGTTCATTCCATCATAGGTGTTCGTATCATACATATATCCACCATAGGAAGCATTTTCGCTTCCACTCGTTGTAGATGCCACACCCGCATAAACATTTCCTTCCACATTCACGCCCGCATCTGCCCCTGCAGTTCCCCGGAAGGTAATTCCTTTATTCCCGATCAGGGAATAATCCAGGATCTGATTAAAGTTCTGGAAGAAATCAATATAAGGTACCTCGATCACGATATCTGTCGTAATCACCGACTCATACAAATCATTTTCCAGATATTTTACAGTCACCCCCTGGAGGATATACTGGAAAAGCTCTGCTCCCGTCTCCGTATCCGGTACAATATGAGCCCCTTTATAGCTGATGACCTCCAGTGACTCCCCTGCTTCATTTCTTGAAATATAGCTGTTCAGCTTCTCCAGTGTCTCCGGCTTTGCTCCATCTGATTCTTCTCCATATAAATTTTTTAATTCTGAATACAGACTTCCTGCAAAGGCATTATATGCTGCTTTCTGCGTTGGATATTTTCCTGTTGTGGATGCCTCCATCAATGTCTTGGTATAAGCCTTGGTCAATGCCTTTGAAACATCTTTTCCAATTCCATTATAAACATCATCCAGTCCGGCTTCATCCACATAGAAATTCTGTTTGGACGCATATTCCAACTGCTTCATACGCAGGTTCGCCGAACTGACTGACATGATGATCGCTGCAATCACCGCCAGAAAACTGACCGCTACCAGAACAACAATCAATGTAGATCCACTATTGTTTTGCAGTTTGTGATACTTCTTTCTCATCTCTATCTGTCCACCTTGGTTGCCTCGATATCTGCAACTTTTTTATTACTATCTGTTTCATCATACATTTCTATTTCAACTGCATAAGTAATGGTTTTGAAACTTTCTGCTCCGATAGATTCACTTTTTTCTGTATCTATTACTTCCATTCCGTTCGACTTGATATTTGTCTTAAAAGTTCCATTTGTTCCTGGGATCTGCATTTCTCCAGGTACTGTGGCTTTCATATCATAACCGGACAGATAAGGCGTACCGTTCACCGTGATCTCCTTAAAGTTGTAGAGTCTGGTCCCTCCCTCTGCCTTATTCAGTACAAAATAAATATCACTGTTTCCGCTGCTTGTAATCTCCAGTATGTTATTTACTGTAGCAGTTCCACTTACTGTACTCTGAAAAGCGCTGGCCAATAAAAATACGCTCCCGCCAGACTCTTCTCCTCTCTTCTTACCACCTGCATCTGCAACAGGATCTATTTCATAAGATCCTTTATATACAAGATAATTCGCTTCTACAGAGGGACTGTCCGCCGGATAGGAATAGGTCACTTCACATCTTACTTCCAGTGTATTTCCATTTTCTTCTGCATTAACCTCTACCTTTTTCTGCAGATTTGCCAGTATATCTGCGTCTGTTTTCCCAGTTATGCCTATCCCTTTCAGCTTATCAATAAGAACTTCTGTACAGGTCGTATCATATAAATTAATCTCATTTGATATTACAGGGAATTTGGTCGCATCAGCCTCTGCCACATCAAAATATCCTGCCACATTTACTCCCGCTGCGGATATCTTATCATCATACTGGCTGTACTCTGCCGGCATGAACTTTACATGCAGAGTGTAGTCTTTGCCTCCGACCCGTATATTCTTTTTTTCCATGATAAAGGGCTGGAACAGCTCTTCCTTTTCCTCTGTTGTCAGTGTAACACCCGGATTAAACTTCGCTTCTATCTCGGATGCCCTATTATTCAGTTCATCCCATTCATCTCCTGATGTAATCTTACTTCCGCCATCAGCTTCTACCTGTTTCACATAGTCTTCTACCGACAGCATTTTGATCGTTTCCAGCTCCTCCTGTGCATAGGCGGTCACCTTCTGTGTATGATGTGCCTTATTATTCAGCCTTGCCGAAAGACGGAACCCCGAAAAAAGAGGAATACAGGCAATAGCCAGTAAAGCAATACAAACAAGGACTTCCACTAAACTAAAGCCCTTGTCTGCAACCCCATTCTCTCTGTTAATTTTTCGGATTTTTGTTTCCTGCATAATCATTTACTCTACAATAATATTACCTGTTTTTCCCTTGATATTTACTCTCGGATCCTCTGTGTCATCATTCTGGATCTTAACATCAAGAATAGCATCTGTATCATTAACCAGATTCAGATCAATCGCTACCTTATCCCCTTCATCAAGCCGCTGCGAACTGATGATCTGAAGCACTATATTACCCTCTTTTGTAAAATCAATACCTGACTTGCTATAACTACTTTTTCCTATTTTGTAATTGGCGTTATATTCTCCCATTTCTCCGGTAAATGTTACAGTTACTGACTGCTTCGCATTCTTGGAAGAAACAAAATAGCTTGCTTCTGTCACATCATTGCTCTGCCCTATTACAAGGCTGTCTACATCAGCATCCGGCTGATTCAAAAGGACAAAGAAATCCGCTGCACTCTCCTCACTCATGCTCTCATCAAAACTGCCACTTGCCTGTTTAAACACATTGGTAGTTCCCTGAATCATATTGGGTTCTAAAACCGAAACAGAATTTCTTCCATCTGCTTTTAATGCGTATTGCGCAAGTGTAAAGCTTCCATCCACTTTATCCATCTCAGCTGAATAACTTGCTTCTAGCTCTGTGATAACCATACGATCATTATAATCCAGAATATATTTCAGGAAATCCTTAAACTGCTGGTATCCGGCATCAAATGCCAGTTTCGTTTCTGTCTGCATACCGGTAAGACCGCCTGCAAGTTTTGTCTCCTGCGTATTATCCTGAATAACAGCATCATCTGTCTGTTCGCCCATATCTTCTTCCACAGCATCAATCTGCTCTGCCTCCGCATCAGAGGTAAGCTGGGCAGCCACATCATCTCCAAATGATACCTGGTATAATGACAGCGGGATCATCTGCTCTGTATTATGTATGAATAATATGCTGGCTTCCTGTGGAAGATCTGAGGGAAACCTCGCCAAAATCTGGCTGCTCTTATCTGCCATCTGCTGTGCTCCAGTCTCATATTCACTTTCCATCATCGCCAGCTGTTCCTGATAGTTCACTTCACTCTGTAATTCTGATATTTCTTTTACCAGCTGACTGTTCTTGTCCAGTAATGGCTGAATAACAAAGAAGTATGGCAGGCAGAGTATTGCGACAATCGCCAGAATCAATAACAGCTTTTTATCTCTTTCCGTCAGCTTCATTGTGCCTGTACCTCCTCTGTTGTTTCTGTTTCAGTTTCTATTCCATCTTCAGCATCTGTTTCTGATCCTTCCTCATTCTGAAGTACAAGCTGCCATTTCATATTAAATGTTGAAGTTTTCCCTCCAAGCTCTGTTGTTGTATCTGCAATATCATCCACCCGTACATCCGCGATATAAGGAATCTTTTTCAATTCAATCACAAATTTTGCCAAAGCATCCTTCCCTGATGATATGCCTGTGATCTCCACGCTTCCATCCTTTACATTCAGATCCACAATACCAACGCTTTCCGGCATCACTGTCTCCAGATCCAAAATCATCTGATATAAAAGTTCAGTCGGGTTTTCCGTTGTTTCATAATATTGATTCAGTACTTCGTAATTCTGCTGTGCCGTAAGGTATTCCTGATAGGTTGCTTCTGCAGTCTGATAACTGTCTATTTCCGTCTGCAGCCGATCCCTTTCCTTTTCAAACACCACTTTCTGCCATATCAGAAGCCCCGATATAACTGTCACCAATAATACAGATACAATAATAAGAATCAGGAAGATTGTATAGCTTCCCACTCCCTTTTTTTCTTCCTCTGCCTTTAAATTTAACGGCTGCGTCAGAACCCCAAGCAAAGGAAGATAGTCTGCCAGCATCTCATAATTCAACCCATACGGATTTTTCTTTGCAACCTTTACTCCATTCAGTTCCTTGACTGTCACAACC
>CACXDC010000161.1 GCA_902766365.1 uncultured Lachnospiraceae bacterium
CAAGTAGTATAAGAGATGCCAGAAGCTCTGGCAATAACAATATTATAGGAAATTTGCCATAGCTGCCGCGTGGAATTACCGGTGGCTGCTTTCTTTATTTGTGTCGTTTCGTGACGTCAGATGCTTTTTGGTGAAGCTTGTATTGTTTAAGGCATGACCTGTTTCATAAAATAAAGCCAGTACCGATTTTGACTTGCGGAAAATTTTATGAAAAAGGTGTAAAGGGAATGAAAAAACATAAAAGCAGTGTTCAGAAAAAAAGTATCAGAAAACGGGCTCTTGCAGCACTCATGACTATCCTGCTGACTGGATCTGTCCTGGCAGACAGCGGCTTTCTGTATGTGAAAGCCAGTGAGAAGGAGAGCGTAAAAGAACAGGGCCATTTAACGGAGGGGGCAGAGCAGAAAGCAGGAGCAGCAATTAATGAGCCGGTGCAGGAATATCAGATTGTTGGCTTTGAGGCATTGCCGGAAGAAATACGGGAACAGTGTCTGCCTGTAGGGGCAAAGGAAACGGACATTATTTTTCCGGACAGTCTTAAGGTGACGGTCAGGGAAGTCCGGATACCGGATAATGAAGATAAAACCTCTTCACCTGATACCTCGTCAATGGATCCGGAAAAGGAAGAGACGGAGAAAGAAGAACTGGATAGGGAAGAAGAGAAAAAGGAAGAGACAGAAAAAGAAGGATCAGGGAAAGAGGAACCCGAAAAAGAAGAAACAGAAGAGCTGCAGAAAGAAGAGTCAGGAGAACAAAGCGCAGAAAAGGAAGAGCCGGGGAAGGAAGAAGCAGGAGAGGATCCAGAAAAAAGGGGACTGGAAGATCAGAACCAGAATACAGAAGCAGAAGGTATCACACAGGCATCGGCACTCTGGAACCAGTTTATGGATGCGTTCAGACCGGTGACAGTGTATGCGGCTGAGACTGCCACCACGGAAGAAACAATATCCGGTATTCAATGGGTGCTGAATGAAGAGGAAAGTGATTTCACAGAATTTGATGGAAACCGGAATGGTTCAGTATATGTATATGATCCGGTTTTACCAGAGGCAGATGATGATGGAAAAAAGCTTACAACAGGAGAAAATGTGGAACTTCCGTCAATCTGTGTTATGGTTTTAGAATTTCAGGTCAGTCTGATGGCGAATGCCGGTACATATAAACTGGATGAACTGCCTTTTAATAACGAAAGTGATGTTGTGTTTAATTCCAGTAACAGGGACATCTATAACAATGCAGTGCTGACCGGCAAATTTTCAGATTTTACGGATAAGCAGGGGAAGGATCAGAAATCATCCAGGAAGGGGATCGTGATCGATGGCATTACACTGAATCTGACGATTCGGGATGTAACAATTGACCGTTATCTGTCAAGTGACAATAAATGGGAGGCAACAGATGCAGCAATTACATTGAAAAATGGAGCAGCATTAAATCTGACCCTGGAAGGAAGCAACTATCTGGAAGGTGCAACGGGAGGTGCCGGTATCTGTGTCAGGGAAGGCTGTACTCTGCGAATTACCGGAAACAGCACCGGCACGCTGAAGGCATTTGGAGGAAAGTACTATGGTGGCGCTGCGGGGATCGGGGCGAACGGTACCGGATGGACATCTACAGGAAGTTCGGAAGTAGTACAGAAGCTTGGCAGCATTATCATTGAAGGAGGAACGATAGAGGCAGTGGGAGGTACACAGTCTTATGGGGGAGGTGTTTCGTCTTCGGCTGCTGGTATTGGTGGTTCCTGCGGAGGAACAAGCGGGAGTATTGAGATCAGTGGTGGAAGAGTCACTGCTACCGGTGGAGATGGGGCTGCCGGTATTGGTGGCGGTATGGCCGGCTGGGTTTCGGCGATCACGATCTCAGGAGGAACGATCACAGCAACGACTCCGGAAAGCCAGGGGCAGAGACATAGTGCTGCGATCGGAGCTGGTTATTATGCAAAAACCAGTGGTGATTATTCCTGTGGGATCATCAAAATGACGGGTGGGAATATCATTGCGAATGGAAATATCGGCTATGGGGAAAGATGGGCATATGGCTCAGGGAATAAGCTGGGTTCAGTAGAAATTGGGGCAGATGTGATACTGACGCTTAATGATGGAAAGATTGATCCGGGAACAGAAGAAGAGATAACAGAATATACATTTGTTTTTACGATTCATGATGGAAGACTGTCAAGAACAACTGCTGCGGATGTTTCCATGGATGGTACAGAAGTTGCCAGAAAGGTAAAAACAACGGTGAAGACGCCGGGAAGGGCAGAGATCACAGTAAAACTTATGTCCGGTTCATTATCAGGGCAGAAAAAATTCGTCATAACCATAGACGGAAATATTTATGAAACCGACATAGATCTTACAGCAGGCAGGATAGAATACCAGAAGTCGATCGGAACAGAACTGTATCCGGTCACTCTGGAATTTTATGATCTGGCAATTACACAGGATCTGAATATCAGTGACGTGATCATTAAGCAGAATGGGGCAGTATTAGAGACAGGTCAATATTATTCTTCTGGTAAGATCAGTAAAGTCAGGCAGAATTATGGAACGATGATGCTGTATCTTCCGGAAGGAAAGGACAACACGGAAATTTCGGTGACAGCATCTGTGCTAAACCAGGGAAGCGCCATCGTCCAGGTGGAAAGAAGTGTTTCAGCGACGGAGAAAAATACGATCCTTATGCTGAAACCGCAGGAAATCACTCTATCTGCCGGACTTCTTGCCTTAGAAGACGGCAGAGCCAGACTGGATGTAACGATCAATTATGCTGGCGCAACGCTCCGGTATCTGGAATGTAATGAGGATGGAAAGCCTGCGGCAGAAGAGATCAGAGAGAAGGGAGAGGGAATACCGCTGACAGGAGCATCACAGGAAGTCACAGTATCCTGTGAAAATGTCTCAGAACATCATTTTTATATGGTTGCCGAGCTTGGAGGGACAGTTTCCAGAGTACAGGAGATCAGCTTCAGTTCCTCACCTTCTGCAGAACTGATCAAAAAAGGAGATACGAAAGGAATTCTCTATGATTCTTTTTCCGGGGCGCTCAGGGAAGCAGAAAATAATCCGGGAAGTACGATAAAACTGCTGAAGGATATCAGCCTTTCGGAAACCATTACATGTGAAAAAGGAACCTGTACGATCGATCTGAATGGAAAGACGATCACAGCAGATTATTCTGACAATAAAGGATATCTTTTTATCATACGGCCATCAGCTTCTGTTACTTTAACAGACAGTGATGGCAGTGGAAAATTTACAGGAAATAATGCCGAAAAGAAATTATTTTCGGTAGATGGCAGGCTGATCATCAAAGGGGGAATTTTTGAAGCAGATGCAGGTAAGATCGAAGCATCAGAAGCATGGATCGAAAATGGAATATTCAGAAACAATATTACCATTAAGACCCAGAATGTTACAGGGATGTTGTCAGGTGGAACCTTTGAGGGAAATCTCACGGTTAATTGGGGAATTGAAAAGGCTCTGAAGAGGGGATATCGTTATCAGTCCCTGACAGATGATAAGATCCTGTCAGACCTTCCAACTATGATCAGTAAGGTGAAGGTGGTTTCGCTTCCAGCGATAGGCGGCACTGTCATGCTGGATGGTGGAACCTCTTGGGGAGATACCTTAACAGCAACGTATACACCTGCATCTGAGCAGTCAGGGGAGAAGTATCTCTATACCTGGTATCTGGAAGATGAAGAAGGGAAGGTAACCAAAATAGGGCGACTGTCAGGGAAGGAGCAGCCGAAAGAAAGCCTGACAGACCGTCTTCCACTGGCATCAGAGAAGTATGTGGGAAAGTGGATCTACTGTCAGGCTGAAGCAGAGGGAACGTCTTATTCAGGAAGCATATGTTCCGGTAAGGTAAAGGTTCTTGAGAAGGATATTACGGGTAAGATCACTGGGGGTGCAATAGAAAAATATTATACAGGAAAACCGGTGACACTGACACAGAAGGATTTTAACAGCAAATATATCAGATGCGGTAATGATATGGATCCTACGCTTATCCTGGGAACCGATGTTGAAATAGTGGAGGATTCCTATCAGAACAATATCGAATCAAGTACAGATGATGTGAAAGCCAATGTTATCATCCGGGGAATCGGAAATTACAGAGGGGAATATGTCCTGACATATAAGATCGTTCCGAAGAATATCGCAGCAGAAGCAACGGTATCAAATGAAAACTGGACGAAACAGCAGGTGATAGTGACAGCACCGGCAGATTATACTATTTATCCGAAGAAGAACGGAGCCTATGACTATGAGAAGGAAGCAGGAACCGGTTTTGCTGTGGAGGAAGAGAGTACTTCAGCAGAGGGAACACAGGTTTATTACCGTCTGAAAGCGGACGGAGATGATGCCATTTCTGCAGAAAAGACAGTGACGGTTAAGATTGACCGGAGTGTGCCTGATTTTTCCGGAGAACAGGATGGTATTACGATCGAGAACAAAACCTGGAAGGCGTTTCTGAAGAAGATCACCTTTGGTTTTTATACAAGGACGGCGGATGTCACCATAAGGGCGACTGATGAGGCATCCGGAGTAGCAGACTATTATTACTATATAGACAATGTGACAAATAGAGAAACCTATCAGATATTGTCCAAAGAAGCGTTAGATGACTGTGCAGAGCAGGGAAGCTTTAAAAAGGATTCTGATGGGAAATTTTCCCTGGATCCGGATAGGGAACAGGTTATTTATGCCTTTGCGATAGACCACGCCGGCAACAGAAGCGGGTATGTGTGCACAGATGGGCTGGTACCGGACACAGAGGCACCTGTAATGAAGGTAACAGAGCCCGATCAGGAAAATGGTACACTGAAGGATACTGAGGCAACGATCGGGGTCGAACTGAGTGAAGATGCGGTACTGCTGTTTTTTTATCGTGATAAGAGATTTTTTTCAAAAACTCCGGAAAATTATAAAAAATATGTAGCGGCAGTAAAGGATTATATGATGAACAGTGATCCAAAGTATCCGCAGTTCATCAAAAGTGAAAATGGCAGATGGGTACCAACCGTTTCAGAGAATACCGATCTTCTCGATGGAGGCCGCTACCAGTATCATCGGGCTCAGGTTCAGGTTGTGGACAGGAAGGATCATAGTCTGGCTCAAAACTGGTGGGGAGTAGTCTATCGGACAGAGGGAAAAAAGGGAACAAACAGCATTATTGTAGATGCAGATGACGTGGCCGGATTAAAGCCGGATACAAATTATACGATCTGGATAGCTGCAGTTGATCCGGCCGGTAATGTTGCTGAATACGATTTTGATTTCACAACAGCCAGGGCAATGCCGGTTATGGAAAAGCCCCCGGTAGTAAGTGGTATTTATGGTGATTCAGCTTCTCAGCTGAAGATTACCCGGGACGGTGTTGCCGTATATAAAGGGGAAACGGTCGAAGGCACCTGGAAAGTGACAGATACAGGAACGACACCTCTGCCATTTGACGGATCAACCAGGTGTCAGGTCACCTTTATACCGGCTGAAAGCTACGGCGGGCAGTATGAGAGTGCAGTATTTTCGGTCAGTCCGACACTTGAGAAGAAACCAGTTACCGTATATATTGAAGACATGTCAAAGGTGTATGGAGAAGCACTGCCGGAGATCACATGCAGGATTCCGCTGGATGAAGATGGCAGGACGCAGCTGGTTTTAAATGATGCCGTGGAAAGTATCACAGAATCCCTGCAGCTGAGGACAGAAGCAGGGGAACGCTCACCGGCAGGAGAGTACAGCTTTACCGTAACATCAGACAACCCGAAGTATGAAGTAGTACCGAAGTATTTTAAGACGTTAGCTGACACGGCAGAGCCGAAAGAGAACGGAATGCTTACGGTCACGAAGGCAGAAGTGAAACCGCAGCAGGTAGAAGCAGCAGGTGAACTGACCTATGGCGGGACACTTTCGGATCTGGAATTTGGGAAAGCAGTATTTACTGATGCAGGTGACAATAAGGTAACGGTTCCGGGAACGATAGCGTGGAAATATCCGGACAGGAAGCCGGAGGCAGGTACTTATCAGGCAGAATATATTTTTACCCCTTTCGCAGAAACGGATCCATCATGGGAAAACAACTATAAGCCTTATGAAGGTACGATTACGATCATGGTCAATAAGGCGAAAGCAAAGCTTTTAAGAGTACCTGTTCCGGGGAATATGGTTTATAATCCAGTGCTTGCTCTTCATGAGGGTTTTTTAAATGAGTATGCAGAGAAGAATGGGCAGATAGAGGATATTGAGGAACTCTGGATTTACGGAACCTGGCGGTTTGTGGATGAAGAGGTAATCAGGACATGCATGCAGGTGGGGAGCAAAAGCTATGAGATCTACTTTGAGCCAGATGCGTGGAATGAAAATCATGTGAAGAATTATGATTATTCGGATTGCAGGGCAACTGTTACCATAACGGTTACGAAAGCAGTTCCTTACATCAGTGTACAGCCGGCTACAGCCAGTGCGTATTCCCATGGAGACTATCTGTACAATCAGGCACTGACTGGAACGGCAATATGCGGAAATGGAAAGGGAGAGGAAGGTTCTGGCAGCTCAGAGACAAGAGTAACCGTACCAGGAACCTTTACCTGGAAGACACCTAAGACACAGCTTTCTTATGTGGAAAGCAATGGAAAGGAGTATGAGTATATATTTACACCGCAGGATACAGATTCCTATGAAACCGTGACCGGAAAGGTGACAGTCAGTGTCAATAAAGGAATGTTTTCCACCGCTTATGCCAGGCAGCAGTCAGAATGTGGCATATTCCTGCACGAAGGTAAAGGATGTGAAGCTTCCGCAGGGATGGGAG
>CACXDC010000162.1 GCA_902766365.1 uncultured Lachnospiraceae bacterium
CTTTGACTGGGACCGGGAGATCAATACGACTGACGTTAAGTATTACAAATGGACACAGTGGATCTTCTTAAAGCTGTTCAAGGCCGGACTTGCCTATAAGGCAGAGATGCCGATCAACTGGTGTACCTCCTGTAAGGTTGGACTTGCTAACGAAGAGGTTGTCAATGGTGTCTGCGAGAGATGCGGAAGTGAAGTTATCCGTAAGGTAAAGAGCCAGTGGATGCTGAAGATCACGGCATATGCAGATAAGCTGATCGAGGGACTGGATACCGTAGATTATATTGAAAGAGTCAAGGTTTCCCAGAAGAACTGGATCGGTAAATCAACCGGTGCAGAAGTAGACTTTGCCGTTAAGGGCAAGGATGAGAAGCTGACAGTTTATACCACAAGACCGGATACCCTTTTTGGTGTAACCTATATGGTTATCAGTCCGGAGCATCCGATGATCGACAAGTATAAGGATGATCTGAAGAACTATGATGAGGTCATTGCCTACAGAGAGCAGGCAGCGAAGAAGTCTGATTTTGAGCGTACAGAGCTTGCCAAGGATAAGACCGGTGTCATGCTGGATGGCCTGACTGCGATCGATCCTGTGAATGATAAGGAGATCCCGATCTGGGTTTCTGACTATGTACTGATGAGCTATGGTACCGGTGCGATTATGGCCGTACCTGCCCATGATGAAAGAGACTGGGAATTTGCAAAGAAGTTTAACATGCCGATCATTGAGGTTGTAGCAGGAAGTCCTGTGGATGTCAATGAGGCTGTTTATACAGACGTAGCGACCGGAACACTGGTGAACTCAGGATTCCTTGACGGATTATCTGTAGCAGATGCCAAGAAGAAGATCATTGAGTTCATGACCGAAAAGGGAATCGGACATGCCAAGACCAATTATAAGTTAAGAGACTGGGTATTCTCCAGACAGCGTTACTGGGGAGAGCCGATCCCGATCGTACACTGCGATAAGTGTGGTTATGTAGCATTACCGGAAAGTGAGCTTCCACTGGAACTTCCTGATGTAGAAAGCTATATGCCAACGGATAACGGGGAATCACCCCTTGCAGCCATGACAGACTGGGTAAATACCACATGTCCATGCTGCGGAGGCCCAGCAAAGAGAGAAACAGATACCATGCCCCAGTGGGCCGGATCATCCTGGTATTTCCTGCGTTATACCGATCCTCACAATGATAAGGAGCTGGCAAGCCAGGAAGCACTGAAATACTGGATGCCTGTTGACTGGTACAATGGTGGTATGGAGCATACCACACTGCACCTTTTATATTCCAGATTCTGGCACAGATTCCTTTATGATGAGGGAGTTGTTCCCTGTCCGGAACCGTATCAGAAGAGAACTTCCCACGGTATGATCCTTGGATCTAACGGAGAGAAGATGAGCAAGTCCAGAGGCAATGTTGTCAATCCGGATGATATTGTGAGAGACTACGGTGCTGATACCTTACGTACCTATGAAATGTTCATCGGTGCCTTTGACCTTAGCGCATCCTGGTCAGAGGATGGCGTGAAGGGCTGCAGAAGATTCCTTGAGAGAGTATGGAAGCTGCAGGATATCCTGACAGAGGAAGATGGTTACTCTGCCGATATGGAAGTGAAGATGCACCAGACCATTAAGAAGGTCAGCAGCGACTTTGAAAACCTGAAGTACAATACAGCGATCGCAGCCATGATGGCTCTGATCAATGAATTCTATAAGAAAAATTCTGTAACAAAGGGCGAATACAGGACACTCCTTACCCTGCTCAACCCGGTTGCACCTCATATTACAGAGGAACTCTGGCAGAGAGCCGGATTTGAAGGAAGAGTTTATCAGACAGTATGGCCTGAGTTTGATGAAGAGAAGACCAAGGAAACAACGGTAGAGATCGCTGTTCAGATCAATGGAAAGACAAGAGCGACCCTGGCAATCCATAAGGATGATCCCAAGGATGCGGTCATTGAGAAAGCGAAGGAAGTCATTGCTGATAAACTGACCGGAAACATTGTAAAAGAAATCTATGTGCCGGGAAGAATTGTAAATATTGTTATGAAATAAAAATGAGGGACTGCAGTATGATATCAGATCAGGCTGCAGTCCTGTTTTATCAGGAGCGGGTCCGCATGGAAAGGATCTTATCCATTTTGGACAGCTCTTCCTGCGAAGCATATTTTTTCAGGACAGCAGCGATCGCACTGACCTCTTCATCTGAAAAGGTGACTTTCTTTTCCTGTCCCCGTTTGGCTACCGCCATCAGGAAGGGCAGAAGCTGTTCTTTACGCAGGCTACTGCTTTCAAAAACAAGTGCCTGCAGAAATTCCAGCTTATAAGGATCAATATTCTGCAGGGATTCATCCTGCATCCATTCATTTGTCATTCTGATTACCTCCAAACATCTGAAACATTTCCTGCTGCTCGGGAGTGAGCATATTAACTAATAACGACATGATGTCCGGTGGAGGACCGGAAGAGTGGTCACCGGACGAAAACAGATCGGATAGATCTGAAAAACCGGGAATCAAATCTTTCATGGCATCCATTGTTTTTGAAAATTCCCGGTACATTTCCATACTGTGGAAAAGATTGCAGAACTGTTCAATCTGTTTCTTTTCTTTTTCATTGCAATAAGGAAGGAGCTCTTTGCAGAGAGTGGAAAGATCAGGAGAATGCTCCTGATCCATACAGCCACAGAGAGGATAGGGGTTCTGCTTATAATAATGGATCGTATATTGCAGCTCAAGAAATTTAATATAAACAGCCATGTATTTCTGGGACTGATAGTCCAGGTAGGGAAGAAGAACCTTAAGCATGGCAATATGATTGGTACTGAATAATGTGTCAAATGCCATTACTTTGTTCCCATCCTGCTGCTCCATGGAATCCTCCTTTCAATGCCTGACGGATGAAGCTGTTTTCTCTGCTATCTTAAATGTATGACGGGGCTGCCTATCCTATGCAGAAAATCTGCTCTGGCGGTCTTTGCACAGGGACACCTGTATACAGAAAAGTAGGTCCCTTTCAGGACCTACTTCCAGAAATGAAGAAAGAATCAGAATCTGTTAGTTGCATCCACATCCGCAGCCGTTGCCACCGCAGCAGCCAAGAAGCAGGAGGATGATCAGAATGCTCTCACATCCGCAACCATTATCAGAGTTCAGAAGACCTGTGCCGTTACATCCATTGCCACATCCGCCGCACAGGCACAGTAAGATGATGATCCAGGTCATGGTGTTGCATCCACATCCGGAATTAGAAGATGTATTGGATGTGCATCCACATCCGGTAGCTGTTAAATCACTCATGGTATTGCCTCCAAAAGAGTTTGTTGTTTTATGCTATATCTTATGTAGGCAGGCTTGTATGTGTTTCTCTGAAAGGAAGAAAATTTATAAAAAGAATTTGTGCGGGAACAGTGGCAGCATACATTGACTTTGAAAGGGATATGGTAGATAATAAGCAGGACGAAAAGAATCAGAGGAGACCAGCCATGAGATTATCCGAACTGTCGCAAGGAACACCGATCAGACTGAAAGCATTCCAGAACGGTGAAAAGAACACCGAGATCTGGGGTAAGATACGAAAGAATTCCGAGCAGAGATGCCAGATCGATATTTATTACTATGAGGGCCTGAATATAGATCTGAATTCACCGGATTATGATATAGAAGCAGTTGCATTTGACCATGGTGAGCAGAAGATAGAATGGATCAACAGGGCAGAAACTGGCAATGAAGAAAAAGAGGACAGGCTTCAGGAGAAAAGAGAGTCGTTCCGTATCTATATAGGAATACCGGTAGACTGTCAGATTGAAGGGGAGGACAGCTTTGTACTACTTGTTGATGTCAGTGAAAAGGGCTTCCGTATCGTCAGACGGGAAAGCAAAGCACTTAGGAAAGAAACGCAGGTAGAACTCCATGTGGAGGACGATGGATTTGATTTTATACTTGAGGGAGCTATTGTCTGGAGCAAACAGATCGATGACGGTAAGATCATGTATGGCTGTAAGCTGCTGGAGGAGAAGGACAGCAACAAGCTGCTTCCCTATATGAAAGTGAAGCAGAAAAAGCTTTTGGAAGAACTGACCAGAGAAATAGAAAGATAGGATAAAAGGGGGAACTGTTTTGTGACAGTTCCTTTTTCCTATTTCGATATATGGTGAAAAGTCTTGAATAAATTTCAACATATAGTAAAATAAATTATATATGTCATAAAGGAGAAGTGGGCGCCATGACGGCAGATATGCTGACAGTAGCCGGCAGACGTTTCAGAACCAGGGCTGATTATGAAGCAGCACTGCGGGATCTGAAAAAGATAGAGCGGATCAGAAAAGAACTGGATTTGGAGAATCCGAAACAGGTATATGAATTATATTCAGAGCTGCAGAGTGGCAGTTTCCGATTTGAAACAGTAGTTGGTACAGATTTTGATGATGAGATATATGAAAAGATAGAGGCTTTCAAAGCACAGGGAATCACCGCCAGTAATGCAGGCAGTAAAAGAAAACATATAAAAGAAAAGAAAGCAGGAAAAGCGGGGAGAAAAGAAAAATCTGCAGAAAAGAAAAAGGATCAGCCCGTGCACTCAGCACAGTTTGATAAAAATCTGGAAAAACAGATCCAGAAGGAGCTGACCAAAAGAGAAAGAAGAAGAAAGCTGATCGTAGTGCTGGCTTCCGGGATCGCAGTGGCCTGCTTTGGATATTTTGGCTTTTATTATTACCAGAGTACCAGGACAAGCATGAATTATGAAAGCCTTGCGGAACTGAAAGGCAACCGGACGCTG
Source organism: uncultured Lachnospiraceae bacterium (assembly GCA_902766365.1). Classification (GTDB taxonomy): domain Bacteria; phylum Bacillota; class Clostridia; order Lachnospirales; family Lachnospiraceae; genus Suilimivivens. Next base: position 4,781 of record CACXDC010000162.1, read on the forward strand.
AGCCAGTTAAATGTCGGCAATGATGTTATGGTACACAGAACATCAGAAGATACGCCTGATATCCTGGATGAATATAAAACCTTATTTGAAAAGAATAAAAAGCTAATCGGATGGCTTAAAATTGACGATACAATAATAGATTATCCTGTCATGCAGACATCGGATAACAAGTATTACCTTGAGCATAATTTTAATCAGGAATATGACAAAAACGGCAGTCTTTTTCTGGACTGTTCCTGCAGTGTGTATCCGAGAAGCACGAATCTGATCATTTACGGGCATCATATGAAGTCTGGGCAGATGTTTGGGCAGCTTCAGAAATATGCCAAGGAATCCTATTATGAAAAACATAAAGAAATTCAGTTTGACACCATCTATGAGAAGGGAACTTATGAGGTAATGTATGTATTCCGTTCCCAGGTGTACAATGAAGATGATCTTGTTTTCAAATATTATCAGTTTATTAATGCAAATTCCGGGACAGAATTTCAGTCATATATGGAAGAGATGAAGAAGCTTTCTTTATATGATACGGGAGTGTCAGCAGGCTATGGAGACAGTCTGTTAACCCTGTCTACCTGTGATAATTCACAGAAGGACGGAAGATTTGTAGTAGTGGCAAAAAAGATTTTATAAAGTCTTTGATCGATAGAAAGATACAAAGATAAAAGGGAGAAAAATCTGATGGCAAAAGCAAAGGAAACAAAGGTAAAAAATCTCAGACTCAGAAGAAGGATAAGAAAAACGGTCGGCGCACTGTTTATGGCATCTGCGGTAGCAATAGCAGCGATACCGGTGCAGGATATTGCAGCTGAGACTTTGAAAGCTGATTCTGTAAATGATACCAGAAAGGATATTTCTTATGATTCAATAGGGCATGACATTGCCTATGATATGCAGGCAGCATTGTCCGGACCTGGAAATAAACAGACATATACTTCTTACTATGTAAGAGACAATGGCGGTACATGGTCCCTGAACTGGCAGTTTATTTATTATGTGGTACAGGTTAATAATGCAAATGCAGCTATTATTTCTGACTATAATGATACCTTTCAGGAATCAGAGATTAATATAGACAGCTATACTTCCAATGAATATATGAAGGTAAGCAAGAGGGAGTTTGATACCTTCTACGATACAGGAAAAGGAAGCCAGACAACTTCATTTGCCTATGATCCGGATTACCTGAATTACAATGCAAGTGGACAGAAGACTGCTGAAATGGAGTGGATTGAAAAGTATCGTAAGGAAGAATACGATACCTTCCTGGAAAAGTGTGATTATTACCTGGAATATACAAAAACAGAAAAAGCATATAATGATGCTCTTGATGAGTGGAACAAAGCCGGAGCCATAGGAGACAAACCGGTAAAACCTGCCATATTAAATGACCCGGCACCATCACAGCCAACAAAACTGGAGTATGTGCCAGCAAATGATTTTTCTCCTGCCGAGAAATATAAGTATTACTGCGATCAGACATCTGCGATCAGTATGCATGGTGACTTTGCACTGGTACCGGCAAAAGATGGTACACCGGAAGCAACAGAAGCAGATATTTATCTGGTAAAGGCAGATACGGCTACTTCAGATACAGATAAACTGGGATTCCTTGTAACCGGAACAGCACCGATGCCTGTTCTTGGTGTGGCAAGCAATGCGTTTAAGGGTGTTACGAACGTTAATACTCTGAATATGCCTGATACACTGAAATATGTAGGAGATGAGGCTTTTGTAGGAAGCTTTATCCAGAATGTGGAGCTGAACAATGTACAGCATATCGGGAACAGGGCTTTTAAAAACTGTTCTGACCTGAAAACAGTATCACTGTCATATACAAGTAAGATAGGAGCAGAATGCTTTTATGGCACAGGGATTACACAGGTAAGCTTTCCTTCCCTGCTTTCAGAGATCGGATATGGCGCATTTGCAAACTGCACCAATTTAAATGGGGTAAATTTAAATACGATCACGACAGAGTGCACGATCGATGATTATGCGTTCTATAATGATCCGGCAATCCAGAGTATTCAGATGGATACTTCGGGCGTCATTGATCTGGGAGAAGGTGTGTTTGCACTTTCCAGTGCACCAACCGGGGGACTTAAAAATATTGCATTACCCAATGGTATTACAGGAGAAAAGGGTAAAAGTGAGCTTGGAGATTTGCTGCTTGCCGGAAGAACAGATCTTGAGACTGTAAAATTCCCAAGCAACTATGGTACCGGAATTTCCAATAAGGTGAATATCCCCTCCGGAATGTTCCGAAGCTGTGCAAGCTTAAGTGAAATTGATTTTTCACCGGCAAGAGGGAGCAATATCAATGGATTCGTCGGTTTTGATGCAACTGATACGTCAGCAGATTATAATCTGTTATTTCTGGATGTGATCAATCCTGATTTTCAGGTTAAGGGACCGGAGACGAATCTTTCCGGACAGACTGCATTCCCGAGAAAATCCACCTGGAATGCCTTTACTAAGGTTTCCAATTTCGTACCCTATAACTATGTGGATTCTAATGGAGTAAATTGCTATGAAGTAAGTGATGGTAAATATCTGCTGCAGGCAAATGAAAATGGTGAACTGACTTCCTGCGAGCTGATAGACAGAACCACCAGTGCATATCCGATCGATCTCATTATTCCGAGTAAGGTCGGAAA
>CACXDC010000163.1 GCA_902766365.1 uncultured Lachnospiraceae bacterium
ATGGGTATGTCCACAGGTGGTTCTCCGATCGGTGCTGTTTTCTACATCATTGTATGGAACCTGATCGCTTACTTTGGAATGAAATTCCTTTACTTTAAAGGCTATCGTCTTGGTGGAAAGGCCGTTGATTTCCTGATCGGTACACAGGGTGAAGCCTTAAGAGAATCCGTATCCACACTGGGAAGTATCGTTATCGGTGCAGTTGCAGCTACCTGGGTCAGCGTCACAACATCCCTTACCCTGTACAATGATGCCGGTGAACCTTATCTGGTACTGCAGGATAAGTTAAACGATGTATTCCCCGGACTTCTTACCGCAGCATTTATCGTCCTTTGCTGGTTTTTGATGGCAAAGAAGAAGATGTCACCGATCAAGGTCATGCTGCTTCTGGTAGTAGTTGCATTCGTGGGTGTACTCATCGGATTCTTCAATCCCGGACTTGCATACTAAAGAGAGGACGAAATATGACACTGACATTGCAGGAAGAGAAACTGGAAAAAAGAAATTGCAGACTGATCTGTCTGGATCTGGATGGCACCCTTTTAAATGATGAAAAGGAGATCGACCCGGAGGATATCAGCAAGATACGGGAAGCAGCAGAAAAAGGAATCGAAATAGCACTGGTAACAGGCAGAATGCCTGCCGCTACAGAACCCATTGCAAAGAAACTTGGAGTTCCCTGTATTCTCGCCTGCGAAGCCGGTACCTATATCGAAAAGGAAAACCAGTGCATCAGCAGCGAATATTTACCCATAGCTGCCATGCGCATGGTATATATGGTAGCAGACAATTTTCAGATCCCTCTCTGGATCTTCCGTCACAAACAATGGTTTGTGACGGGTATGGATCCAGTGATCGAGAAGGAAATTGAGACAATAAATTACATCCCAAGACAGGTTTCCATGGAGGAACTGGTCCACGAATGGGAAGAGAAAGGAATCTGTCCCAACAAGCTTCTGATCGGGGCAGAGCCTGAGATCGTACAGAAGGCATATGCGGCGCTGAGAGAATTGCAGATCGAAGGAATTGACATGGCCTGCTCTTCTGAAAATTTCCTGGAGATCTTTCCGAAGGGAATGAATAAGGGAAGGGCACTTGAACTGATCTGCAGGGCACAGAACATCGATCCGGAAGACACCTATGCGTTTGGTGACCAGGAACTGGATGTTCCCATGCTGGAGGCAGCAGGAACGGCGATCGCCATGGGAAATGGGATCCCGGAGATCAAGAGAGTCGCAGACTTTGTAACAAAGACAAATAACGAAGCAGGAATCGCCCATGCACTCCGGTATTTCGAGGCACGGAACCTGCTGGCGGAGAAATAGGAAGGAGATCAGAATTATGACAAACTTTACATTTATCGTTAAGGATCCTATGGGACTTCATGCAAGACCGGCAGGGCTGCTGGCAAAGGAAGCTGCAAAATATGCTTCCAAGATCACACTGAAGAAGGGTGATAAGAGCGGCGACGCCAAAAGAATTTTCAATATTATGGGACTGAATGTAAAAACAGGTGATACAATAGAGGTAAGCGTAGAGGGAGAATCAGAGCAGGAAGATAAAGCTGCACTGGAAGCCTTTATCAGAGAGAACGAAGCATTTGAATAAAGAGAAAGGCTGGTACAGATATGAAGGTATATCAGGGGAAAAGCGTTTATCATGGAATCGCTATCGGAAAGATCCGTATCCTGAAAAAGGAAAAGAGAAATGTGGTAAGAAGCCATGTGGAAGACGTGGAAGCTGAAATCCGCAGAAAGGCAGCAGCCGTTGACGAAAGCATGCAGCAGTTAAAGCAGCTTTATGACAAGGCACTTCAGGAAGTGGGAGAGTCCGGCGCAGCGATCTTTGACGTACATCAGATGATGCTGGAGGATCAGGATTATCAGGAATCTATCGAAAATATGATCCGGACCCAGGAGGTCAATGCAGAGTATGCAGTGGCTGTCACGTCTGACAACTTTGCTGCCATGTTTGAGCAGATGGATGATGATTATATGAAGGCAAGGGCTGCAGATGTGCGGGATATTTCCGAAAGACTGATCTCTGTGCTCCTTGAAGAAAAGCAGGATCTTGACAGTAAGGATGATAAGGAGATCGTGGTCGCTGAGGATCTTTCTCCCAGTGAGACAGTACAGATGGATAAGAGCCGGGTGCAGGCTTTTGTCACCCGCTTTGGTTCCTCCAATTCCCATACTGCGATCCTGGCAAGAACGATGAATATACCGGCACTGATCGGTGTTGATTATACAGAAGATATGGATGGTAAGCTGGCAGTGGTAGATGGCTTCCAGGGAATTGTCATTGCAGACCCTGATGAAGCAACACTTGCCGGGTACCGGAAGAAGGAAGCGGAAGAGGCAGAAAAGAGAGAGCTTCTTCAGACCTTAAAGGGTAAGGAATCTGTCACAAAGAGCGGCAGGGAGATCAGGCTTTATGCCAATATCGGCGGTATTTCTGATCTGCAGGCAGTCATGCAGAATGATGCAGCGGGAATCGGTCTTTTCAGAAGTGAATTTCTTTATCTGGAGAAGAGTGATTACCCTACCGAGGATGAGCAGTTCCAGGTATATAAGTCTGTAGCGGAAACCATGGCAGGTAAGAAGGTGATCATCAGAACACTGGATATCGGCGCAGATAAGCAGATCGGATATTTTGACCTGAAGAAGGAAGAAAATCCGGCTATGGGCTTCCGGGCCATCCGTATCTGCCTGAAGCGTCCGGAGATCTTCAAGACACAGCTCCGTGCACTTTACCGCGCAAGCAATTATGGAAACATTGCCATCATGTTCCCCATGATCATTTCTGTAACAGAGATCAGAAAGATCAAGGAAATCGTAGAAGAAGTAAAGAAGGAACTGAAGGAGCAGGGAATTCCTTTCAAGGAAGTAGAGCTTGGTGTGATGATCGAGACACCTGCTGCTGTTATGGTCAGTGAAGAACTGGCTGAGGAAGTGGATTTCTTCAGTATTGGTACCAACGACCTGACCCAGTATACACTGGCGATCGACAGGCAGAATGGCGAACTGGATGAATTCTATGATTCCCACCATCCGGCAGTTCTGCGCATGATCCGGATGGTAATCGAAAACGCCCATAAAAAAGGCATCTGGGCAGGCATCTGCGGCGAGCTTGGCGCAGATCTGACTCTGACAGACACCTTCCTTGATATGGGAATTGATGAACTGAGTGTCTCCCCTTCCTGCGTCCTCTCCATCAGGAAGAAGATCAGGGAGCATGCATAAAATAGAACTACAACGTTCGGCGCCGGCAAAGCCCTTATGAAAAGTAAGGAAGCTTTGCCGGCGCTGTTTTTGCAGGAAACTGATTTCCGGTTTTCTGAGCCTCCGGTTTTTTGAACTTTCGGGCACATGGGCTTCTAATCGGTGAGATTTCATATCAGATGCTCTTGTGTAAATTTTTGCGGCCAGAGGAGTGATACGTCAGATGGTTTTCGTGTGGGAACCAGAGGGGCATGGAAAGCAGGAAGAAGTTACTGGTGCCCCGCAGCCGAAGAAAAAGCAGAGAAGAAGAGAGAAAAACTGGCACAAGCGGGGCACAGGAGAAGAAAAGGATTCGTGAAGCCCCGCTGAGAGCAGGAAAGAGAGGAAAATGATAGAGAAAAGGAAGTCAGTGGGGCATGGAAGGCAGGAAGAAACCTCTGGTGCCCCACAGTCGAAGAAAAAGCAGAGAAGAAGCGGGAAAATGCGCCAGAAGCGGGGCATGGAGAGCAAAAAGAAGCTCCCATACCCCGCCTGTCATCAATAGACCAGTCTGAGATAAGAGAGCTTCCGTTTCAAGAGTGTTGTTTTTAAATAAAGAGGTTAGGAGAACAGTACCTTCTCAGCGACTTCCACACCACAGCGGATGCAGTCGGGGCAGGAGCACAGTACCTTGCCGGTTTCAATTCCCTTCAGTTCTTTACATACAGTACTGCCGGTTTTCTCACGGAACTGGTTCAGCAGTTCTTTGGAAAGCTGGTAAGTAGAAGCCTTGGTGCCGGGATCTTCAATATTTCCGTCACTGTTCTTCATGCCGGCCAGCATGATAGCGCCTGACAGGGCACCACAGGTACCTTCCATACCGCCCATGCCAAGACCAAAGCCTTCGCCTGCCTTGAACAGGACTTCCTCACTTACACCAACTTCCTTGGCGAAAGCGCAGGCTACAGCCTGACAGCAGTTGAATTTCTTATCGTGGTATGCAATAGCAAGTTCTTTCTTATCCATTTTCTTAAGTATCCTTTCCTTCTATCATCTTATAGATTCACATGTACTTATTATAGCATAAATCTAAAAAAGGAGAAACGATAGCATACAAATCAGCAAAAAGCAAGAAAAGTTCAGTCCGGCTTTCAGCTGTATTTCTTCCAGTTCAGTGAACACCCTCAGAGAAGCCAGAGAAAAACCAGAGAGAAACCATGGCTTTCCGGAAATGATAGTCTCTTATTTTTAATAATAACAAAGGGCAGCAGCACTTTTGCCGCCACCCCTTGATTGTCTGTCAATGAAAATCAGTTTTTCTGCTGCTTTAAAAATTCCGCAGCCAGTTGTGGCCATACAGCCACTTCCGGGTTGGGTGCTCCGATCCAGGGATTGGGAAAGGTTGTATTTTCATGGATGCGCTGCACAAGGGTGCTGGTCTGTTCCTCCGATAAGAGGGAAGGATCCTTCCGGGCAGCCGACAAAAGGGCAGTCAGCTGGGAAAGCGTAGCATAAGGGTCGTCAGGGGGTCCTGCAGACCAGGCTTCATCGGCAGTAGACATACCATGTTCACCTGATGAAAAAATATGGAGGCTGTAGGGAACCTCATTGTTCTGACAGGCATCAGCAAAGAGCAGACTGTTCCTGACAGAAATCAGGGAGTCGGTTGCTGTATGCCATATAAAACTTGGTGGCGTGGATTTTGAAACATGTTTTTCCGGACACCAGTACAGGAGCTCTTCCTGTGAGGAAACACCAAGACGTTCACAGAAATCATGCTGGTAAGGCTGATTTTCCAGCGTGATGACAGGGTAGCCAAGAATCAGGGCATCCGGTCTGCAGGAGACAGAATTCAGAGCCGTATTGCTGTCTTTTAGAGAATCAGCATGAACAGCCAGGCTGGCACAGAGGTGACCACCGGCTGAAAAACCACAGACTGTGATTTCGGATGGAATCAGGTTATAATCTGCACTGTGCTTTCGGAGAAGTCTGATGGCACGGGCAGCATCCTGAATTGACTGCCGTCCGCTTGGAGTCAGAGAAAGTGGATTGACTGTATAAGTCAGAACAAAAGCCTGAAATCCCAGATGACAGAATTTCAGCGCTACGATTTCGGCTTCTGTTGGGGATACATTGCAGAAACCTCCGCCGGGAAAAATAAGTATTCCCGGCAGAGGTGTATCTGATTCATGAAGGTATCCTGTTATATGTGGAACAAATCCGCAAGACATTGGAAAATCATATTCATTATTATCCCAGATAAAAACAGAAAACTTTTTCATTACTGATTCCATACCCCCGCATCTTTCAGAATCTGAATCTGTTCATCCATGGATTCTGCCGTAGCCTGCTGAATATCGCTGATCAGTCTTTCGCGGATTGCTTCCGGTTCAAGACCCTCATGGAGAGAGGCGTTGACGGAACTGTCAAGGACATCATTGGCAGATACATCCATAATGGTGTGGTACTTAGGTTCAATGTCAGAAAGAAGAGAAGTCCAGAAGGCTTTGGTCACCTGACCGCCAAAGTAGGCATCTTTTTCCTGATATAACGGATCTTCCCATGCCGGTGTGTAGGCCGGAAGATAATCAATGGCTTCAAACATGGTATTCTGTGCATCTGCGGTACAGAGCATGTAGGAGATAAAGGCCCAGGCTTCTTCCTTATGTTCAGACTGCTCCGGAATCACAAGGAAGGAACCACCGCCGCTGCACTGAGGAAGACCGGCAGGAATTCTGGTGGATGCCCAGTGACCGGCACCATCAGGATCAATGTCCTGTTTCAGGAAACCACCAAACCAGCAGCCTGTGGCAACACAGGCAACAGAACCCTGTGCATAGCCGGCATAAGCTTCAGTACTCCACATACTGGTGTTCATATCGTAGCCATTGTCACGAAGTGTTTTAACAGCAGCAAGGCATTCCAGATCTCCGTCACGTTCTACATGCAGTTCCAGATTTTCATCGAAGAAATCTCTGTCATAAAACATTAACTGATAAAGATCAACGGCATTTGGCATAAACCAGCGCTGATTCGGGATGGAAACAGCTTCTGCAACCTGAAGGACACCGTCCCAGGTACTCATCAGATCAGCGACCTCTTCAGGATCTGTAGGAAGACCGCATTCTTCGAAAATATCAGTCCGGTAGAAGAGGGTGCAGGCACCGATATCCCAGGGGATACCAACAAGGCGTTTGCCATCAGCAGAATATCCGATCTGCCATTCAGAAGCAACAAAATCATCTGCATACTGACCGGCATCATAAGGCTCGTCAAGAAGATTGACCAGAGCGGAGGAGTTTACATACTGAGGCATGTAGCCGCCGTTGATCATGGCTACGTCAGGAGCACCGGTACCTGATACCAGCTCCGTATTCAGCTTCTGATGATGGCTGGCATTATCTGTGAAGTCAAATTCTACTTCTATATTAGGATACTTTTCGTGGAAACCGTCAAGAGCGGCTTTGAACCCATCATCACCTGAAGGCCAGCCGGCAACGGTAATGGTAACTGTTTCTGAAGAAGAGGTATTGCCGGTATCGGCATCGGTCTGTTCAGAAGAGGTATTGCTGCCAGAGGAAGCGCATCCTGCCAGCAGGGAAATAGATGTGATACATGCGAGGCATATTGCCATATTCTTTTTTAATTGTTTTTTCATGAGTGTCCTCCCTTAGGAATAGAGATATTTTACGCTTTTTGCCTGCTTTTCCGGAAATAAGCAAAATTTGTTTTGTTGATTGTAAAACCAATGTATCATTATAATTGGATAAGAACAACAGGGATAAATGTGACTCGTGGGTCATATAAATGCACATTGCTGAAAGAAAGTGGGGAAGGATAGAATGAAAGCATACAAAGGAGCAGAAAAGATGGTAAAAAGAGAAGACGTGGCAAAAAGAGCCGGTGTTTCTGTCAGTGCAGTATCAAGAACCATTAATAAAAGAGGGTATGTATCTCCTTCCAATAAAGAAAAGATATGGAAGGCCATTGAAGAACTGGGATATACCTCCAGGGCCATTACAGAAATCAAAGCCAGAAAAACCAACCAGCTCTGTCTTTTATTCAATCAGGATATCCGTAACAACTACTGTGTGGAACTGTATGAATATATGAGGCACGCAGCAGCATCACGGGGACAGATTCTGTTTATGGCAAAAGGAATTGCAGTGGAGAGTCTTCCCATGATGGCGATGGACGGCTGTATTGTGGAAAATGATGATGTGGCACGGAAAATACAGGAGCAGCTTGGCGATAAACTGCCGTTTCCCATTGTCATTGTTTCCTATGGACTGCCTACTATAGAGACAAAAAAAATACCCTATATTAATACGGATGGATATAAAGCTATGGAAATGAGCGTCAGATATCTGATCCGAAACGGACACCGGAAAATTGCTCACGCAACCATTCGCCCCTTTGCGACCGGAGAAATCATACAGCCAAGAACCATTGCTTTTCAGAGGATGCTAGAAACGGAATTTGCCCAGGCAGATCCCAAAAAGTATCTGATCATTCCATGGAGGTCAGAGGCGGTCGATCTGCAGGCATCCAACAGCAGCTTTTTTGAAACAGGCATGAAGGCGGCAGATGAGTTTATCCGGATGGATAGTGATGCGACAGCGATCATCTGTTTTAATGATGATTATGCACTGGGGATGATAGCAAGGTTCCGGCATCTCGGGTATGATGTGCCAGGTGATATCTCCGTCATGGGAATTGACGGGCTGGTAGCCGGAATGCTCAGCAATCCAAGACTTACAACAGTTTCCATGAATCTCCAGAAGCAGGCAGAGGAAAGCATTGATATTCTGCTTTCCATGATAGAAGGGAAAAAGGTGCCCCATCTTTTATCCATAAAGCCGGAAATTCTGGAAGGAGAAACTGTAAAAAAGTTGAACTGATTTTACGGGAGAGAGGAATATGAAAAAAACAAAGAAACTGTTTCATACATTATATGAATATCGAGTGGCATATGCCTACATAGCACCGTTTTTTATTCTGTTTTGTGCATTTAATCTGTATCCGATCCTTGCGGGATTCGGACTGAGCTTTTTCAGATGGAACGGACTTTCAGATAAACATTTCATTGGACTGCAGAATTATATGACACTTCTGCAGGATGGACTGTTCTGGAAAGCGCTGCAGAATACACTGATCATAGGAATCCTTGCACATATACCGATTCTGCTCGGCGGCCTTTTGCTGGCCTATACCCTGAATGCCAAAATCATAAAGGGAGAAAACATCTTTAAAACAATTTATTTCATGCCTATGGTAACAAGCTCTGTCGCCATATCCATTATTTTCATGCAGCTGTTCAGCGGCAATTACGGTATGGTCAATTACCTGATCCGACTGTTTGGGGGTGAAGGATATAACTGGCTTGGCGGGGATGGCTCCCTAATCAAGGTCGTGGTTATTATTCTGTTTGCCTGGAAATGGATCGGGTGGGATATGGTCATTTATCTTTCCGGCATGCAGGCGATCAGCCGTGACATTTACGAAGCTGCCATGATAGATGGTGCGGGACATTTCCAGACCGTTTTCAGGATCACGATCCCTCTGCTGAAACCGATTATTGTCTTTACACTGGTACAGTCTTCCATCGGCATGTTTAATCTGTTCACTGAACCTTTTATCGTGACTGGCTCAAGCTGGACCGGTGGTATCAATAACGGAGGGCTGACACTGATGATGTACCTGCTTGGCAAGGCGCCGCAGGGAGGAACTTCCTATGGTTATGCTTCAGCAGTTGCATATGTGATCACACTTCTGATCGTAGTGCTGTCAACGGTGATCCGCAGACTGACAAATGAGAAAAACTAAGGAGGAAAAGTCATGCGTAATATAAAGAAAGCTGTGGTTTATCTGATTCTGATCCTGCTGGCAGTGATTATGATAACACCATTTTTTATGATGCTTGTGATGTCTACCCTGAAAACCAGTGAGATCTTTTCCTTTCCACCGCATCTGTGGTTTGGAAATAACCTGAAAACGAATTTTGAAAATATGTCACAGCAGGTGGATATTCTGCTTGCGTTCCGGAACAGCTGTATTGTCACCTTCGGACAGACAGCACTGAGCCTTCTTTTCTGCTCCATGGGTGGTTATGCCTTTGCTACCTATGAATTTCCCGGAAAAAAGAAGCTGTTTTCCATACTGCTGATCACGATGATGATCCCTTTCACTGCCGGAATCATCCCATGGTTCATTATGATGTCAAAAATGGGATGGATCAATTCCTTCCGTGCACTGATCATTCCAAATTGTGCGAATGCTTTTGGCATCTTCTGGATGAGACAATACTGCGAAAACAACGTACCCATTTCTCTCAGGGAAGCAGCTAAAATTGATGGCTGCAGTGAATGGACGATCTTTTTCAGGGTGATAGCACCGATCCTGATCCCTGCCTATGCGGCACTTGGCATTATGCAGTTTGTCAATGTATGGAATGACTTTATGACACCGCTCCTGGTGCTGCAGCGGAGCAATAAATATACGCTGCCGCTGGTATTGCAGTCCATGATTTCAGACAGAGGAAACGATTACGGAGCCATTATGCTGGCAAGCAGCTGCTGTGTACTGCCGCTTCTGATCATATTCCTCTGTGCATCCAAATTTTTCATGTCCGGACTGACAGCCGGAGCAGTAAAGGAGTAGAAAATGAGAGACTTTCGTTATGAGAATTTAAGACCGGATGAAATTATAAAAGAAAGAGAAAACAGATCCATCATCTATCTGCCACTTGGCCCGCTGGAATGGCATGGACCGGCCATGCCGATGGGAACAGATCCGGTTCTTGCTGAAGTGGCAGCGCAGGAGGCAGTGCAGAAAACAGGAGGACTGGTACTTCCTACCCTGTATGCAGGGACAGAAAGAGAACGGTCAGAAGAACTTCTGCATGCCATGGGCTTTGGAGAAGACGTGACCTATGTGATCGGTCAGGATGTACCAAAGAATACACTGAAAAGCTTTTATTTCAGGGAAGAGGTCTTTGCCCTCATTGTCAGGGAATATTTAAGGATTCTTTCAGAACAGGACTTCCGGCTGATCGTGATCGTCAACGGGCATGGAGCTGCCAATCAGATTGAAACGCTGCAAAGGCTTGCGGTGGAATTCAGTCATGAGACAGGCAGCAGGGTGATTGTGACAGGAACCTTTGGCAGGATTTCGGAAATGGATGATTATGAAGGGCATGGAACAAAGGCGGAAACTTCCCTGCAGATGTATGTCCGGCCGGAAAATGTGGATCTGCATATGCTTCCGGACGGACCGCTCAAGAATACAGATTTTGGCATTAATGGAGGGAAGGTATATGCCCTGCAGCCAAATGAAACAGGAACCATAGAAAAGGAATGTGATCCAAGGGATGCGTCAGCACAGCTTGGCAGGCAGTATCTGGATGCAGCAGTGCAGGAGATCGTAAAAGCAGTAATGGGGCAGTGGGAACAGATACAGAAAGAAGATAGGAAACCATAACAGAAAAAGGTTGGATGAGACGGTATGAAAAAAGAAACATTTAATGAAGGCTGGCTGTATGCGCCTCAGAGTAAAAAGTATATGGGAACACCGGAAATTCCATTTGAACCGGTACAGCTGCCTCATGATGCCATGATATACAGAAAAAGAACGGCGCAGGCGGAAGGAAGCTGTAATTCCGGCTATTACCCGGCAGGTTCCTGCGAATATAAAAAGAAATTTTATGTACCGGCAGACGGGAAAGAAAAAAGGATGATGCTGGAATTTGAAGGAGTATATTCTCAGGCAATGGTCTATCTGAATGGTGTATTTGTCCGGCAGCATACCTATGGCTATACCCCGTTTCTCGTTGATATGAACGGATTCCTTCAATACGGAAAAGAAAATGAAATAACAGTGATCTGCAGAAATACCAATGATTCCAGATGGTATACGGGAGCGGGAATCTGCAGGAATGTGAACCTTCTTTCAGGTGATCTTTGCAGTATCCTGCCGGGGCAGACCAGAATTTTTACGGAAAATATCTTCCAGGATGAAGCAGTTATTTTATATGAAATTACAGTAGAGAACCGGAGAACAGAACTGGTATCTCTGGAGATTCTGCCGGAGTTTCAGGATGGAGAGGGAAGAGTGGCCGGTTCTGCCAGAATTCCGCTTTCCCTTATGCCGGGAGAAAAGGGAACGGTCAGACAGCGTATCCGTGTTCATCAGGTGAAGACATGGTCACCGGAGCATCCGGATCTGTACCGGTGTTTCTGTACGATGCAGGATAAGGAAACCGGGGAAGTGCTGGACAGCAGCCAGGAAAGTTTTGGGATAAGGACACTGAAACTGAATCCGGCAAGAGGACTTTTGCTGAACGGAGAGGCAGTGAAGCTGAGAGGCGGCTGTGTACATCATGATAATGGACTGATCGGGGCTGTGTCTGTCAGGGCAGCAGAGGAAAGAAAGGCATATCTGCTGAAGAAAAGCGGCTTCAATGCGGTAAGAGCCTCCCATAATCCCATGAGTCCGGAATTCCTGGATGCCTGTGACAGGATCGGACTTCTGGTAATGGACGAAGCTTTTGATACATGGACCATGAATAAAAATCCCTATGATTATGCGCTGCATTTCGAAGAACAGTGGGAAACAGATATCAGGGCAATGGTAGAGAAGGACTTTAATCATCCGTCAGTTATTCTGTATTCCATTGGAAATGAGATTCAGGAGCTGGGAAATCACAGAGGAGCAGCAACCGCAAGGAAACTGGCTGACAGAGTAAAAGCACTGGATCCGACAAGATATACAATACAGGCGGTCAATCTTCTGATGAGTTCTATTGGAGCAGGAAAAACATGGTTTTTCAAGCCGGATGATCTTGATGTCAATCATGCCATGACAGAGCTGGGAGATGATCGAAAGCGTATCATGTGTGCAGAGGCACTGGGAGAATTGACAGAAGAAGCGCTTTGTGCAACAGATCTGGTCGGCTATAATTATGCCAATGCCAGGATTCCCATGGAGCATGAGAAACATCCGGACAGGATATTCTGTGGGACGGAAACTTTTACAGAGGATATTGTGTATAACTGGAAACAGGTATGTGACTTTCCGTGGTTAATTGGAGATTTCTGCTGGACTGCATGGGATTATATCGGAGAGTGTGGTATTGGCAAGGCAGATTATGCAGAAGGAGCCGGGGCAGACTATGGTCAGTATCCATGGAGACTGGCTTACTGCGGAGATATGGATATTACAGGAAAGAGAAGAGAACAGTCCTATTTCAGAGAAACTGTATTTGGAAAAGCAGATCATCCTTATATACTGGTAGAAAGTCCGGAGCATTATGGAAAGATCCCGGCCAGAACGCCATGGAGCTATACGGACAGTCAGCCTTCCTGGAACTGGAAGAGCAGACAGGGGCAGAGGATTTCTGTTACGGTTTATTCTGCGGAAGAGGAAGTCGAACTGCTGATCAATGGAAAATCCCTTGGAAGGAAAGCAGCCGGAGAAAAGGCGGGCTTCCTTGCCAGATATGATACCATCTATGAGGAAGGAGAAATCCGGGCAGTGGCCTACCGGAACGGAAAAGAAGTATCTTCTCATGAGCTGCACAGCGGAAAGGGAGAAACATATCCGGTGATGCATAAGGAGAAGGAGATACTGTCGTTATCTGATCAGGAGCTTGGTTATCTGCAGATTATCTGTGAAGATGAATCCGGGATCCCGGCAGCGGATACAGAAGTTTCTTTTACCCTGACTGTGGAAGGGGCAGGAATTCTTTTAGGGCTTGGCAGTGCATGCCCATATGATGATATGTCAGGAAATGGAGAATGCTGTAAAACCTGGCATGGGCAAGCCATGGCAGTGATACGACCAAAGCAGAAAGGAGATATAAAAGTATCACTTATCTATGGGGAAAGAAAACAGGAACTGACCTGGACTGTAAAATAATAATGAAACTGAGAAAAGGATGGATCATAGCAGGTGATCAGAGGAGGACAGATTCTCTCTTTGCACAGGCATCAGACTGTGCTAATATAGGTGAAATGGATGTGTACAGAGAAAACAGCCCAGCTTTTTGAGAAAATCAGAGCGCATCATGGCGGGTATAGTATGGTATACCGGAAAGGGAGAAAAGATGTCTTTTTACAAAAATAAAAAATTCTGGATCATAGCAGGGATCGTCGTAGCAGTCTGCGGCGCAGGCGCATGGATCGCAAGAAATGTAACGATACATAGAAATGGAGCTTCTGTTACCATCATCGGAGGCGCAGACGGACCGACATCTGTTTTCCTGGTAGGAAAGATTCCCGGAGGAGAAACAGGTGAAGAGGATGCTGAAGCAGCGGCTGATGCAGAGAGCGGAAGCAGCATAACAGATGACGGGAAAGATCATAATATCTCAACCATGCCCCTTGAAATGACCATGACAGCAGTGAAGTTTGAGAACGGGATCCTGACACTTGAGATCGATAACCATAGCGGTTATGAGATGACCTACGGAGAGGACTACGAACTGCAAAGGCAGGAGGGAGACTCCTTTGTGAAGGTGGAGCCGGAAAGCGATATCGCATGGCATGACATTGCCTACAACATTCCGGATCTGACGAAAGCGACAGTGACCTGTGATCTGAAGCCCTACGGGAAGCTTCAGGCAGGGGTATATAAGCTGATCAAGTCGGATATGGAAGCAACCTTTGAACTGACGGCAGACTATGATCCGCAGTAAGAGGGAGCGCTGCAAAGCGGCAGCAGGGGAAACTCTGCTGCTGTTTTTATGTCATAGGAAATTGCAAAACAGTGGACAGAAACGGGGAAAAGTAGTAAATTACAAGTATATGTGTGCAGGCAGAAGTGCCCTGTGGTTTCAGAAAATACAAAGCGATCTGATTTCAGGAGAGACACTTCAAAATGAAGTGCTTTACAGAAATGCCGTACGCAGAACTCAGTAAAAAATAATGATTTATCATAAAAGAAAGAAGGAAAAGATTATGGCAAGAAAAGTTGTATTAGCAGGCGCATGTCGTACAGCAATCGGAACAATGGGAGGTACTTTAAGTACAACACCCGCACCAGATCTGGGAACCATCGTGATCAAGGAAGCTCTGAAGAGAACCGGAATCAAGCCGGAGCAGGTTGATGAGGTATATATGGGCTGCGTTATCCAGGCAGGACTTGGACAGAACCCCGCAAGACAGGCAGCAGTCAATGCAGGTATCCCGGTAGAGGTTCCGGCGACTACCATTAACGTACTCTGTGGTTCCGGTCTTCACTGCGTGAACCTGGCAGCCAAGCTGATCGCCAGCGGAGATGCTGATATCATCGTAGCAGGTGGTATGGAGAACATGAGCAAGGCACCTTACCTTCTTTATGATGCACGTTTTGGCTACCGTATGGGCGCAGCCATGATGGATGACGCACTTCTGCGTGATGCCCTGCATGATGCTTTTGGTGGCTATCATATGGGAATGACAGCAGAGAATGTAGCAGAGGACTGGGGACTTACCAGACAGCAGCTTGACGAGTTTGCCGCATGGAGCCAGAACAAGTGTGAGAAGGCACAGGCGGAAGGACGGTTCAAGGATGAGATCGTTCCTGTAGAAGTAAAGAAAAAGAAAGAAACCATTATTTTTGATACAGATGAAGGTCCCCGTAAGGGAGTTACCGCAGAGGGCATCAGCAAGCTCCGTCCCGCATTCAAGGAAGGCGGTATCGTAACAGCAGCCAACTCCTCCGGTATCAACGACGGTGCAGCAGCTATCATCGTTATGAGCGAAGAGAAGGCAAAGGAGCTTGGCGTTACCCCTATGGGAACCTGGATCGGCGGTGAGCTGGCAGGTGTAGAACCCCGTATCATGGGTGTAGGTCCTGTAGCTTCTACCAGAAAGGTTATGAAGAAGACAGGCTATCAGATCTCTGACTTTGACCTGATTGAGGCAAATGAGGCGTTCGCAGCACAGTCCGTAGCAGTAGGACATGACCTTGGCTTTGATATGGACAAGCTCAATGTAAACGGTGGTGCCATTGCACTGGGACACCCGGTAGGTGCATCAGGATGCCGTATTCTGGTTACCCTGCTTCATGAGATGGCAAAGAGAGATGCCAAGAAAGGTCTTGCAACTCTCTGCGTAGGCGGCGGTATGGGATGCTCAGCCATCGTCACAAGAGATTAATGATCAGTATCTGAAGTTTTTTGAAAGGAAAGAGAAACGTGGCAAATATCATTTCAGACGAAACCATTGATTATGTAGGAATCCTTGCCAAGCTTGAGCTTTCTGAAGAAGAGAAAGAGCAGGCCAAGAAGGATATGGGAAGCATGCTCGATTATATTGACAAGCTTTCCGAACTGGATACCGAAGGAGTAGAGCCCATGTCCCATGTGTTCCATGTCAGCAACGTATTCCGTGAGGATGTGGTGACCAATGGGGATGACAGGGAAGCCATTCTGAAAAATGCGCCGGAAGAAAAAGACGGGATGTTCGTAGTACCCCGTACATTTGAATAGGAGGACGGCAGAATATGAGTATAGTAAGCATGACTGCCGTAGAACTTGCGGCTGCGATCAAAAAGCATGAAGTAACCGTTAAGGAGGCCGTGGAGGCAGTCCTTGACAACATTGAAAAAAAGGAAGACACCTATCACTGCTATGTGACCGTAGACAGGGAAGGAGCTTTAAAGCAGGCAGAGGAGATCCAGAAAAAGATTGATGACGGAACATTAAACGGACCTCTTGCCGGTGTGCCGGTAGCCATCAAAGACAATATGTGCACCGAGGGACTGCTGACCACCTGCTCTTCCAAAATCCTTTATAATTTCGTACCCACCTTTACTTCTGAAGCAGTTTTAAACCTTCAGAAGGCAGGGGCTGTGATCCTTGGTAAGACCAATATGGATGAATTTGCCATGGGATCCACGACAGAAACATCTGCTTATGGTGTGACAAGAAATCCCTGGAACCCGGAGCATGTACCGGGCGGATCCTCAGGCGGAAGTGCGGCGGCAGTAGCAGCAGAAGAATGCTTCTATGCCCTCGGCTCTGACACCGGCGGTTCGATCAGACAGCCTGCATCCTTCTGTGGTGTTGTGGGACTGAAGCCTACCTATGGTACGGTATCCCGTTACGGACTGATCGCCTATGGATCATCCCTTGACCAGATTGGTCCCCTCTGCAAGGATGTGACAGACTGTGCGACCATTCTGGAAACCATTGCTTCCCATGACAGCAAGGATTCCACTTCAGTAGAAAGACAGGATACTGACTTTACCTCTGCCCTGGTAGAGGATGTAAAGGGCATGAAGATCGGTATTCCGAGAGACTATTTTGGAGAGGGCTTAAATCCGGAAGTAAAGGAAGCTGTACTGAAGGCAGCAGAGGTTCTGAAGGAAAAGGGAGCCATCGTAGAAGAGTTTGACTTAAGCCTGGTGGAATATGCGATCCCCACCTATTATACGATCGCAGCAGCAGAAGCCAGCTCCAACCTGGAGCGTTTTGACGGTATCAAATACGGATACCGTACCGAAGAATATCAGGGACTTCACAATATGTACAAGAAATCCCGTTCTGAGGGCTTCGGAGCTGAAGTAAAGAGAAGAATCATGCTGGGAAGCTTTGTACTGAGCTCCGGCTATTATGATGCTTATTATCTGAAGGCACTGCGTGTGAAGGCACTGATCAAAAAGGCCTTTGACGAAGCCTTTGCCAAATATGATGTGATCCTTGGACCGGTAGCACCGACTACCGCACCGAAGATCGGAGAAAGCTTAAGCGACCCGATCCAGATGTACCTTGGAGATATTTACACCATTTCCATCAATCTGGCAGGACTGCCCGGACTTTCCATCCCCTGCGGCACAGACAGCAAGGGCCTGCCGATCGGCATGCAGCTTATCGGTGACTGCTTCAAGGAGAAGAATCTGATCCGTGCAGCCTATACCTATGAAAAAGCAAGAGGCGCATTTGTAAGGAAGGAGGAGAACTGACATGGAAAAGCAATATGAAACCGTCATCGGTCTGGAAGTGCATGTAGAACTGGCGACGAAGACCAAGATTTTCTGTGGATGTTCCACAGCCTTCGGCGGTGCTCCCAATACCCATACCTGTCCGGTCTGCACCGGTATGCCGGGATCCCTTCCCGTGCTGAATAAGCAGGTACTGGAATATGCAGTGGCAGTAGGACTTGCCACAAACTGTGATATCACCAGATATTGCAAATTTGACAGAAAGAACTATTTCTATCCCGATAACCCGCAGAACTATCAGATCTCCCAGCTGTATCTGCCGATCTGCCGCAATGGTAAGGTAGAGATCGAGACAGAGAAGGGTAAGAAGTATGTGGGGATCCATGAGATCCATATGGAAGAGGATGCCGGCAAGCTGGTCCATGACGAATGGAATGACTGTTCCCTTGTGGACTACAACCGTTCCGGTGTGCCGCTGATCGAGATCGTATCCGAGCCCGATATGAGAAGTGCAGAAGAAGTGATCGCTTATCTGGAGAAGCTCCGTATGACGATCCAGTATCTTGGTGCATCTGACTGTAAGCTGCAGGAAGGCTCCATGCGTGCTGATGTCAACCTTTCCATCAGAGAGGTTGGAGCAGAAGAATTCGGTACCCGTACCGAGATGAAGAACCTGAACTCCTTCAAGGCTATCGCAAGAGCGATCGAAGGAGAAAGAGAGCGTCAGATCGACCTTCTGGAGTCCGGCGAAAAGGTTATCCAGGAGACAAGACGCTGGGATGACAACAAGGGTGAATCCTATGCCATGAGAAGCAAGGAAGATGCCCAGGACTACCGTTATTTCCCGGATCCAGACCTGGTACCGATAGAGGTTGATGAAGCATTCCTTGACAGGATCAGAGAGAGACAGCCCGAATTCCGTGAGGAAAAGATGGCGAGATATAAAGAAGAGTTTGACATTCCCGAGTATGATATTGATATCATCACAGGAAGCAAGCGTATGGCAGACCTGTTTGAGGCTACGGTTGCCCTTGGCGCACAGCCGAAGAAGGTTTCCAACTGGCTGATGGTAGAAACGCTCCGGCTGTTGAAAGAAAATGACATGGAGCCGGAGGATATCCGTTTCTCACCGGAGCATCTGGCTGCCCTGATCGCCATGGCAGACAAGAAGGAGATCAACAGCTCCGTAGCCAAGGAAGTTTTTGAGGAGATCTTCAAAAACGATGTGGATCCTGCAAAGTATGTAGAGGAAAAGGGCTTAAAGACCGTCAATGACGAAGGTGCCCTGCGTAAGACCGTAGAGGAAGTGATCGCAAACAATCCCCAGTCTGTTCAGGACTATAAGAGCGGTAAGGAAAAGGCGATCGGTTTCCTGGTTGGACAGACCATGAAAGCCATGAAGGGAAAGGCAGATCCCGGCATGATCAACAAGATGCTGAAGGAACTGCTGTAAGGATGCGGCAGCCGTCAGGCGGCATAAAAGCAGAAAAAGAGATACAGAATAAGCATAAAGAAGGTGACTGCCTGACTGGCGGTGACCTTCTTTTTTTAATTTCCACTTGCCTAAAAAAAAGGAATGTGCTAGAATATCCCTCGGTGACGTACAAATGTCTTTTATAGAAGGACGAGAACATTCATGGGAAACAGATTTTATGTCGTAAAGGAGCAGGCGGTGCCTGAGGTGCTTTTAAAGGTAGTGGAAGCCAAGAAGCTGCTTGACAGCGGCAGGGCACACACGATCAACGAAGCAGCGGATCAGGTGGGAATCAGCCGGAGCTCTTTTTACAAGTACAAAGAAGATATATTTGAGTTCCATGAGCATTCTCAGGGAACAACGATCACACTTACCTTTCAGATGGAGGATGAGCCGGGACTGCTTTCCGATGTGCTGAAGATCATCGCACAGTTCGGGGCCAATATCCTGACGATCCATCAGAGTATTCCGATTAACGGCGTGGCTTCCTTAAGCCTCAGCATACAGGTTCTCCCGACGACAGGAGATGTCTCCGATATGCTGGAAGCCATGGAAGGTCAGAAAGGTGTCAGGAACGTAAAACTTTTAGCGAAAGAATAATAAAGAGCTTTGCAGGAAATCCTGCATGGATCTCACAGAGAAAGGAAACGAATATGATACAGGTAGCAGTGTTAGGATACGGTACCGTAGGAAGCGGTGTAGTAGAGGTTATTGAGAAGAATAAGGCCGAGATCAACAAGAAGTCCGGTGAAGAACTGAATGTAAAATACATTCTGGATCTGAGAGATTTCCCGGGCGATCCTTATGAGGATAAAGTGGTACATGACATTAACGTGATCCTGGATGATCCGGAAGTAAAGATCATCTGTGAGACCATGGGAGGCTTAAAGCCTGCTTATGACTTTACAAAGAAAGCTCTGAGCCTTGGAAAGAGCGTCTGCACCTCCAATAAGGAGCTGGTGGCAGCACATGGCCCGGAGCTGATCCGTGTGGCACATGAGAATAAGTGCAACTATCTCTTTGAGGCCAGCGTAGGCGGCGGTATCCCGATCATCCGTCCACTGAACTATTCCCTGACAGCAGAGAAGATCGATGCCATCACCGGTATCCTGAACGGAACCACCAACTACATCCTGACCAAGATGGACAGAGAGGGTGCTGATTTTGAAACCGTTCTGAAGGAAGCACAGGAAAAGGGATATGCAGAGAGAAATCCGGAGGCTGATGTAGAAGGTTATGATGCCTGCCGTAAGATCGCCATCCTGTCATCTCTGATGTGCTGTAAGAATGTAAAATATGAAGAGATCTATACAGAGGGTATCACGAAGATCACAGCAACTGATTTTGTTTATGCAAGAGCCATGGGAAGGACCATCAAGCTTCTGGCACAGAGCAAGGAGGTAGACGGTAAGCTCTTTGCCATGGTAGCACCGTTCATGATCAGCCGTGACAACCCGCTTTATATGGTAAATGATGTATTCAATGCAGTCTGCGTTCACGGCAACATGCTGGGTGATTCCATGTACTATGGAAAGGGAGCAGGCAAGCTTCCTACCGCCAGTGCCGTTGTATCTGACGTTGTTGACTGTGCAAGACACATCGGCAAGGTGATCATGTGCTTCTGGGATGATGAAGATGTGAAGGTTTCCGATGTCAGTGAAGCAAGAAGAGCATTTTTCGTCAGAGTAGATGCTGCAAAGGAAAAAGAAGCGATCGAGGCATTCAAGTCTGTCAGAGTCATCGAAGCAGAGGTAGAAGGTGAATTTGCATTCGTGACCGATGTGATGAGTGAAAAAGAATTCAATGAAAAAGCAGATGCAGTAGGCATCATCAGCCGTATCAGGATGGAAGCATAAGAAAGACCTGCATATGGTAAAATATAACCTGTAAAACAGGTACGGGATCGAAGATTTCGAAAATGAGGAGAATGGAAAAATGAAAAAGGTAGTTAAGTTTGGCGGAAGCTCTCTGGCGAGCGCGGCACAGTTTCAGAAGGTAGCGGATATCATCCATGCAGATCCGGAACGCAAGTATGTGGTTCCCTCTGCACCGGGAAAGCGTTTCTCCGGAGATACCAAGGTCACAGATATGCTCTATGGCTGCTATCATCTGGCAGAAGAGGGCGCAGATTTCAGGAAAGAACTGAAAGCCATTGCAGAAAGATACCAGGAGATCATCGACGGACTTTCCCTTTCCCTGTCTCTGGCAGATGAGTTTAAGGTGATCGAGAAGAACTTTAAAGAGAAGGCCGGCGAGAACTATGCAGCTTCCCGTGGAGAGTATTTAAACGGTATCATCATGGCAGCATACCTTGGCTATGAATTTATCGATTCTGCTGAAGTGATCCGTTTTAAGGACAATGGTGAATTTGATTCAGAGGTGACCAATGAGATCTTAAGTGCAAGACTGGCAAATACAGAAAAGGCTGTTGTACCCGGTTTCTATGGTGCCTATGCAGACGGCAGGGTAAAGACCTTTTCAAGAGGCGGCTCTGATGTGACAGGTTCTATCGTGGCAAGGGCTGTGAAGGCAGATGTATATGAAAACTGGACAGATGTATCCGGTTTCCTGATCGCTGATCCCAGGATCATCGACCAGCCGGAAGCTATCGAGACGATCACCTACAGAGAGCTGAGAGAGCTTTCCTACATGGGAGCCAGTGTCCTTCATGAGGATGCAATCTTCCCGGTAAGAAGAGAAGGTATCCCGATCAACATCCGCAATACCAACAAGCCGGAGGATGCCGGAACCTGGATCGTGGAAAGCACCTGCCAGAAGAGCAAATACACCATTACCGGTGTAGCTGGTAAGAAGGGCTTCTGTTCTGTCAATATTGAAAAGGCCATGATGAATTCCGAGATCGGTTTTGGACGCAAGGTACTGCAGGCTTTTGAAGACAATGGCATTTCCTTCGAGCATATCCCTTCCGGAATTGATACCCTGACCGTGTTCGTTCATCAGGATGAGTTCATGGATAAGGAACAGAAGGTGGTTTCCGCCATTCACAGACTGGCAGATCCGGATTCCATTGATATTGAAGCAGATCTGGCACTGATCGCCGTCGTAGGACGTGGCATGAAGTCCACAAGAGGAACTGCAGGACGGATCTTCTCTGCACTGGCACATGCCAATGTCAATGTCAAGATGATCGACCAGGGATCCAGTGAGCTGAATATCATCATCGGTGTTGCCAATGATGATTTCGAGACCGCCATCAAGGCGATCTATGATATCTTCGTAGTAGCAAGGATCTGAGAAACGGTATCTGAATAAAAGATAATGAAGCAAAAAAGAACCTCCTGCAGGAATATCTCGCAGGAGGTTTTCTGTGTCATGCTCATGTTTTCTGTTGCAGGGCAGGATCCGCTTGGGATCACTGCAGAACCATCGTTTCGAAGGGAATGCTGTCATCATATAAATAGGAAAGATAAGCAGCAGCCTTATCCATTCTCTGGCTGGTAGAAGCGATCCCGAATACAGGGATCAGGCCATCATAGGAATCCGTCTTCTCTATAAAAGGACTGTCTTCTATATAAATACCGACAGGAATGGGATCTTCCATATTCTCAGGGTGTTTGTGCTCTTCTGCATCTGCTTTGATCGTGGCATTTGTGGCATTTTCCATTTTATTATAGAAGGCCATGGCTTCCGGATCATCCGAGTCAGCTTCATCAGCCTTGTCGATGGCAGCCTGATCGATATAGTAAATATTTCCCTCATAGGCGGACAGTTCGTCTTCACTTAAGACAGTCCGGAGATCCACCATAAAGCCGCTGATGGAAAGCTTGTAAAAGACGGCTGAATCAAGGACAAGGGCATCGAAATCATTGGTGGCAGCCTGGGCGATGATCTTCTGGTAGGTTGCCATGTCATACTGCGTGTAGTCTTTTAAGGAAAGAGTTGTCATCGTATCAATGTAGCATTCATATTTTTCATTGTCGAGATCAGCATATTCGCTGAAGGATTCACTGATGGCCGTATCGTTCAGGTTCTGGGAATTCAGCATCAGGGCATAGAAATTGTAGCCCTTTGCCGTCACCATATCATGGATCACTACAGACAGAAAAATGACGGCTGCAATCCCGGCAAGGAATGGTACCTTATAATAAAACCAGAAATAGGCAAGCCGTTCTTTCGGGGTCATATCCTTTGTTTTCTTCTGCTGCTGGCGGATCTCATCCCGTACGCCAGTGTATTCTTTCTGCTGTTTCTTTTCGTCAAACATATAAATTCCTCTGTTTTTCTTGCAATTTTAAAAGAGGTATATTAAAATAGCCTCTAACTCATATCATAGCTTTTCAAAAATAGGCTGTCAACGAAACAAAATATGCAATCTGTGAAATTTTTCTAAACTCTCAGACGGGCAGCAGCACTTGCAAGTTGACCGAAAATATACTATCATTATCTGGTAAGGCTTTAAAACTATATAGAGAAAAGAAAGGCAGATAAAATGAACGAAACCTATGTAGAATGTCTGGTAAAAAGAAAAACACCGGGATATATGTCCTTTTTAAAGATACTTCTGATTATGCTTACAGTCGGATTTGTCCTGGTCGGCATGGTATTTATCATAGCACTGATCCCGGCGATCCTGTGTGGCGTTGCAGCTTATTTTGTTTATATGAATACAGATCTTGAGTATGAATATCTCTATCTGGACAGAGAACTGACTGTGGACAAGGTCATGGCCAAGAGCAAGAGAAAGAGAGTGGCAGTTTATTCTCTTGATAAGATGGAGATCGTTGCACCTGTCAGGTCCTGGCATCTGGATAATTTCAAAAACAGACAGACAGAAAAGAATACAGATTACAGCTCCGGAGAAGAGAAACAGCCGGATAAGCGTTTTGTGATATACTACGAAGGCAATCAGAAAATTACGTTTGAGCCAAGTGAGGAAATGGTCAAGGCGATGCAGTTTGCCGCTCCCAGAAAGGTTTTTAAAGATTAAATGATCTTTTAAAAAAAGAATATAACAGGAGGAGAGAAAATGGGTCAGATAATTGGCGAAGGAATTACATTTGATGATGTACTGCTTGTACCTTCCTATTCCAATGTAATCCCGAATCAGGTAGATCTTACAACCTGGCTGACAAAAAAAATCAAGCTGAACATTCCGATGATGAGTGCCGGAATGGACACAGTAACAGAACACAGAATGGCGATTGCCATGGCCAGACAGGGTGGTATCGGTATTATTCATAAGAATATGTCGATCGAAGCACAGGCAGAAGAGGTAGACAAGGTAAAACGTTCTGAGAACGGTGTTATTACCGATCCGTTTTCTTTAACTCCGGATCATACACTGGCTGATGCAGATGCACTGATGGCCAAGTTCCGTATTTCCGGTGTCCCGATCACAGAAGGAAGAAAGCTGGTTGGTATCATTACCAACAGAGATCTGAAATTCGAAACAGACTTCACAAAGAAGATCAAGGAATCCATGACAAGTGAAGGACTGATCACTGCCAAGGCAGGGATCACCCTGGAGGATGCAAAGAAGATCCTTGCAAAGGCAAGAAAGGAAAAGCTTCCTATTGTAGATGACAATTACAATCTGGTAGGACTGATCACCATTAAGGATATTGAGAAGACGATCAAGTATCCCCTTTCCGCAAAGGATGCACAGGGAAGACTTCTGTGTGGTGCCGGTGTTGGTATCACAGCCAATGTACTTGACAGAGTAGCAGCCCTTGTAGATGCCAAGGTAGATGTGATCGTTCTTGACAGTGCGCATGGACATTCCCAGAATGTACTGAACTGTGTCAGAATGATCAAGGAAAAATTCCCGGATCTGCAGATCATTGCAGGAAATGTGGCAACCGGTGAAGGAACAAGAGCACTGATCGAGGCCGGCGCTGACGCAGTCAAGGTCGGAATCGGACCCGGTTCCATCTGTACCACACGTATCGTGGCAGGTATCGGTGTACCCCAGATCTCTGCGATCAT
Source organism: uncultured Lachnospiraceae bacterium (assembly GCA_902766365.1). Classification (GTDB taxonomy): domain Bacteria; phylum Bacillota; class Clostridia; order Lachnospirales; family Lachnospiraceae; genus Suilimivivens. The sequence goes on from CACXDC010000163.1 coordinate 24,544, forward strand.
GGATTCTTATGCAGTTGCCAAGGAATATGGCATCCCGATCATTGCAGATGGTGGTATCAAGTATTCAGGCGATATGACCAAGGCAATCGCAGCGGGGGGAAATGTCTGCATGATGGGAAGCATCTTTGCAGGATGTGATGAGAGCCCTGGAACCTTTGAACTGTATCAGGGACGTAAATATAAGGTATATCGTGGAATGGGATCCATTGCTGCCATGGAGAACGGAAGCAAAGACCGTTACTTCCAGGAGAACGCAAAGAAACTGGTTCCGGAAGGCGTAGAAGGCCGTGTGGCTTACAAGGGAACCGTGGAAGATACCGTATTCCAGCTTATGGGTGGTCTCCGTTCCGGTATGGGTTATTGTGGAACAGCCTCCATTGAAGAGTTAAAGGAAAAGGGAAGATTTGTCAAGATTTCAGCAGCTTCCCTGAAAGAGAGCCATCCTCATGATATCCATATCACCAAGGAAGCTCCTAACTACAGCGTAGATGAATAAAAATAAAAGAGGAAAAAACCGTGTCGGCAGTTGAGTTTGACAAAAGAAAGTACAGTACAGATAGTGAATACATGATACAGAATCTCAAGGAGAGGAAAAATCTGGAGAAATGGCAGAAGCTTCTGTGCCAGGCAGTGAATGTATTTGCATGCTTTGTAGACTGCGACGGGACTCCTCTCACAGCCCTTTCCGGCAATCCTGATGAAGCAACAAGGCTGATGAAGGCTGTTGACCAGGAACAACTGCAGAATATGCTTACGAGAGTATGTGAAAGCACACTCGAAGATCAGGCAATCGAAGAGACAGGATATTCCAACTTACGCATGGCAGTGATCACTGCCAGGGCGTTTGGAAGGCCTGTTCTTAACTGGGTGATCTTCGGTGTGCTTTCTGATGGTTTTGAGGAAGAAGAGAGTGACAGACCAAGACTGCTTGGCTTTGAATCCATGATCACAGCGAGGGCATTTAACCGTGTGATCGATGCCATCAGTGAGTTTTCAAGAGATCTTGTCAGCAGTGCAGCACACACACTGAATGCAGAAGCGGAGAGCCGGAGAAGCCAGTATTCTGCCAAGGCACTGGAAGCCAACCTGAAACGTACAGAAGCACTGGCAGAGATCATCCAGCTCCTTGAGAATGATGATGCCATTGAGAAATTAATGCTCCGGATCCTGCGGACAGTAGGAAGCTTTCTGGATTTAAGTACAGCCTCCCTGTGCAGAAAGACAAAGCAGAAGGATGAGATCGATGTCCTGTCCCACTGGTGTAATCAGAAGGAAGTCTGGGGTCTGGAGGCAGATGCAGCCCAGAAGAAGCCCTTCTTTATCAAGGACGATGATAAGGCTTTTATTTTATCTGACAGTTCAGGGCTTAAGAAGGAAGAGAGAGAAGAACTGGAAACACTTGGGATCCATGCACTTGTGGTAATTCCGGTCACGATCCTTGGAAAGGTCGATATGTATGGCGTTTTCACGGAGAAGCGGGAGGACAGGATCTGGCAGAAGGAAGAGATCAAGTTCCTGGCAGATGCCATGAAGATCCTGCAGAGTATCCTTACGAGAAGGATCCAGAAGAATTCCCTGGCAGGTTCCTATGCCTGTCTGGAAACCATTCTTGACAATGTGGGCGGTGCTGTTTATGTCAGGGATTTTGAAACAGGACAGGGTCTGTTCACCAACCGGAATATGAGAAATATCTTCGGTGAAGAGCTGAAAAACGGAACGATCAACAAACTGCTTGAAAAGACGATTGTGGCGGAGAAAGGGATCGGGGAACTGTTCCTTGAGGATCCTGGCAAGTGGTTTGAGGTTTATTATACAAAGATGTGCTGGGTAGACGGAAGAAATGTGCTGTTAGTTGCTCTGTACGACGAAACTGAGAAAAAGGTATATCAGAAGAAGCTGGAACAGCAGGCACATACCGATTTCCTGACAGGACTTTCCAACCGTATGTGCTGTGAAAGGGATCTGGCAAGATATGTGGATGAAGCCGGCAAAAAGAAGAAAAAGGGTGCACTCCTTTATCTTGACCTGGATGACTTCAAGCATATCAATGATGGACTGGGACATCAGTATGGTGATGTGCTGTTAAAGGCGATCGCACATAATTTCCAGAGGATCAGAGGGATTGAGAATACCTGCTACCGTATGGGCGGCGATGAATTTGTCATTATCGTGGCACCTGAGCATTATAAGGAACTGGACAGGATCATCCAGGAGATCAAGGACATCTTTATGAAACCCTGGTTCTTAAAGGATTCGGATTATTACTGCACCATGAGTATGGGTGTGGTAGAGTTTCCGGACAATGGAGAGGTTGTCCATGAACTCATCAAAAAGGCAGATATTGCCATGTATGAGTCCAAGAAGGCCGGTAAGAACAGAGTTTCCAATTACACACTGGAGATCGGCAGTCTGTCCGGAAGAAGACTGGATATGGAAAAGAATATGCGTGAGGCAACAGCCAAGGGCAATCAGGAGTTTGAAATCTTCTTCCAGCCGATCATGGATGTCAGGGGAGATAAGCCGAAGTGTACAGGAGCAGAAGCGCTGATCCGCTGGAACAGTACAGAGCTTGGTTTTATTTCACCGGCAGAGTTTATTCCGCTGGCTGAATATCTTGGTCTGATCAATCCGATTGGAAACCATATTCTGAGAGAAGCCTGCAAGATCTGCAGCTTCTGGAATCAGAACGGTTATCCGGATTATAAAGTAAATGTTAATCTGTCCGTTATTCAGCTCCTGCAGAGTGATATTGTTGAGATCGTAGAGAGTGCCATTCATGACAGTGGAATAAGCCCCTGCAATCTGACACTGGAAGTAACAGAGAGCCTTGCCATCAATGACATGGACAGAATGAAGGGAATCCTTGGAAAGATCAAGGAACTTGGGGTAAGGATCGCACTGGATGACTTTGGTACCGGTTATTCATCCCTGAATCATATCAGAGAGCTTCCACTTGATGTGATCAAAGTGGATCAGAGCTTTATCAGAAATCTGGAAATGGATGTTTATGCAAAATCCTTTGTCCGCATGATCGCTGAACTGGCACAGGTGATTGGTGTAAACCTCTGTGTCGAGGGAGTGGAAACAGAAGGGCAGTTCTATATCGTGTCCAGAATGAATGTAGGGCTGATCCAGGGGTACTATTTTGACAAACCTTTAAGAAGAGAGGATTTCGAAAAGAAATATGCACCGGACCTTCCGAAAAATCAGAAGGGAACAAAGAAAAAATGAATCTGAAAAAGCTGGAACAGTTCAATCCGATTACGATACAATGTCATGACAATCCTGATGCTGACGCTTTGGCATCAGGATTTGGCTTGTATTGCTATTTTAAAGACAAGGGAAAGGATGTCAGACTGGTTTACGGTGGTGTGAATCAGATCCAGAAGCCCAATCTGCTCCTGATGATCGATAAACTTGATATACCTGTCGTATATCTGAAGGATCAGGATGTGCCGGTGAAGGGATTACTGATCACAACTGACTGTCAGTATGGAGCAGGAAATGTGACACGTCTGTCAGCAGAAAATGTGGCAGTGATCGACCATCATCAGGTTGAGATCACAGGGATCCCGCTGGCAGAGATCCAGTCTCACCTGGGAAGCTGCTCCACACTGGTGTGGCAGATGATGAAGGCAGAAGGATATTCCTTTGAAGGAAAGGAAAGACTGCAGACAGCCCTTTATTACGGACTGTTCTGTGACACTAATATGTTTTCCGACATTGCAGAACCGGAAGATAAAGAAATGCGGGATGCACTTTCCTATGATACAGGACTGATCACGCTTTTTAAAAACTCCAATCTTTCCCTCAGGGAACTGCAGATTGCAGGAAGGGCACTGCTCCATCACATGTACAATGAAGATTTTCATTATGCGATCGTAAGGTCGGCACCCTGTGATCCCAATATCCTTGGGCTGATCAGTGATTTTATGATACAGGTGGAAGAGATTCATGTCTGCGTGGTATTTGCAGTCCTGGATGAGGATATCATCTTTTCCCTTCGAAGCTGCATTGAGGAAGTTCATGCAGATGAACTGGCGGTACTTCTGGCAGGAGAGGAAGGAAGCGGCGGCGGGCATCTCCTGAAAGCGGCCGGAAGGACGAAAAGAAGCAGTGTTTTCCGGATCCTCGGAATGGAATTTACAGAGAATTATTTCAACCAGAAACTGGAAGATTATTTTGAGAAACTGGAGAAAACTCACGGAAAGGAATAGCATATTAAAAAATAATGTGCTATGATGTGGGATAAGAGTAACGGAAAATGCAGGAGGTAAAGCCAGAGCCGGTCTGCGGCTTATGGTATCGGACAGGAATGAGCGAAAAAGAACTGAAAGAAAATGTGACCACCGAAGGGGAAGCAGAAAAAACTGTTTCCAGAAATTTTATTGAACAGATTATTGACAAGGATCTGGCAGAGGGTGTCTATGACACCGTGCATACCAGATTTCCACCGGAACCCAATGGATATCTTCATATCGGACATGCCAAGAGCATCCTTTTAAATTATGGACTTGCGAAAGAGTATGGCGGCAAGTTCAATATGCGTTTTGATGATACCAATCCCACGAAAGAGAAAGCAGAATTTGTAGATTCCATTCTGGCAGATATCAAGTGGCTTGGAGCTGACTGGGAAGACAGGCTTTTCTTTGCATCTGATTATTTTGAACAGATGTATGAGGGGGCTGTAAAGCTGATCAGAAAGGGAAAGGCTTATGTTTCCGAGCTTTCTGCAGAAGAGATGAGAGAGTACCGTGGTACTCTGACAGAGCCCGGTAAGAATGATCCAAACAGAGACCGCAGTGTGGAAGAAAACCTGGAATTGTTTGAAAAGATGAAGAACGGCGAATTTGCTGATGGCGAAAGAACGCTCCGTGCAAAGATCGATATGGCATCTCCCAATATCAATATGAGGGATCCCATCATTTACCGTGTGGCACATCTGTCCCATCAGCATACCGGGGATGCATGGTGTATTTATCCGATGTACGACTTTGCACATCCCATTGAGGATGCTATTGAAGGAATTACCCACTCTATCTGTACGCTGGAGTTTGAGGATCACAGACCGCTGTATGACTGGGTCGTAAGAGAGCTGGAATATCCTCATCCACCCAAGCAGATTGAGTTTGCCAAGATGTATCTGACCAATGTGGTAACCGGCAAGAGATATATCAAGAAGCTGGTTGAGGACGGTATCGTGGATGGATGGGATGATCCCCGCCTTGTCTCTATTGCGGCACTGAGAAGAAGAGGATTTACACCGGAGTCCATCAAAATGTTTGTTGATCTCTGTGGTATTTCCAAGAGCAATTCATCAGCAGATTATGCCATGCTGGAATATTGCATCAGAGAGGATCTGAAGCTGAAGAGACCGAGAATGATGGCAGTTCTGGATCCGGTAAAGCTGATCATTGACAACTATCCGGAAGATCAGACGGAGATGCTTACCGTAGCTAACAACCTTGAGAATGAGGCTATGGGAACAAGACAGGTACCCTTTGGCAGGGAACTGTATATAGAGAGGGAGGACTTTATGGAAGAGCCGCCAAGGAAATACTTCCGTATGTTCCCCGGCAATGAGGTCCGTCTGATGAATGCCTATTTCGTAACCTGTACCGGCTGTGTCAAGGATGAAAATGGAAGGATCATCGAAGTACACTGTACCTATGATCCGGAGACGAAGTGTGGAAGCGGCTTTACCGGGCGTAAGGTAAAGGGAACCATTCACTGGGTTCCTGCAAAAGAAGCAGTGAAAGCAGAAGTAAGACTTTATGAAAATATTATAGATGAGGAAAAGGGTGTATACAATGAGGATGGAAGCCTGAACTTAAACCCCAATTCTCTGACCGTACTGAAGGAATGTTATTTAGAGCCGGCTTTGAAAGATGGAAAGCCCTATGACAGCTTCCAGTTTGTCAGACAGGGATATTTCTGCGTGGATTCCAAAGACTCTAAGGAAGGCGCACCTGTATTTAACAGGATCGTATCTCTGAAGAGCTCATATGTATTACCTAAGGCATAGGAGGAAAAAATGGCCGGATTATTAAGCGGACTTTCCGAGCTTGGACTTGGAGGTCTTGAAAATATGGAAGTATATGAGCAGCCTGAGGATAAAGAGGCAGAAAAGCAGGCAGAAGAAAAACCTGAGGTGAAAGAAGAAACATTCCTGTTTGATAAAAGCTATGAATGTCCGGTCTGCTACCAGGGATTTAAAGCAAAAACAGTCCGTTCCGGAAAACTGCGTTCTCTCGGGACAGACAGAGATCTTCGCCCGCTTTACGAACAGATGGAGCCACTCAAATATGATGTGGTTATCTGCCCACACTGTGGCTATGCAGCGCTGACCCGGTTCTTCGGGGGACTGACGGCAGGACAGATCAAAGCGATCAAGGAAAATATTTCTGCAAACTTCCATCCTGTCAGGGAAGAAAAGGAAACCTATACTTATGAGGAAGCGCTGTACCGTTATAAGCTATGCCTTGCCAATACAATTGTAAAGCATGGCAAAGTCAGTGAGAAAGCATATATCTGCCTGAAAGCAGGATGGCTTCTCCGCAGCATGGGTGAGAACCTGGATCCTGCGACAGAGGACTATGAGAAGAAAATGCAGGAGATCAAAGAACAGGAGAAAGATTTCCTGAAGAATGCCCTGGATGGACTGATCAATGCCAGACAGACAGAAAGCTATCCGATCTGTGGTATGGATGAGGTGACCCTGGAGTATCTGATCGCCGTACTTGCCATGGAATTTGAAAAATATGATATTTCATCCAGACTTATTTATAATATCCTGAATACACCAACGGTGAACAATAGGATCAAGGATAAGGCAAGAGAAGTAAAGGATGAACTGCTCCAGCAGATGGGTAAGAAATAAGGCATCGGGAAATGAAAGAAGGATACTGCAGAGATGCAGGCTGAAAAGAGAAACAGAAAAGGCGTTCTGTCAGTCAGACAGAGCGCCTTGTTTTTTATACTTCCGGATCTTCATCATCAAAGAATTCTTCTACAGTATCTTCAGATTCGTCAGCCTTGTCAGCGGATTTTGTGATGGTATCGGTAACCGCTTCCTTAACTTCTTCTTCGGCATCTGCAGTCGTTTCTGCTGTATCCTCAGCTGCTTCAGCAGTATCTTTTACTGCTTCTTTAGCTGCTTCAGAAGCATCCTTGACATCTTCCCTGGCAATTTCTGAAAGATCAGTAAAGGAAGTATGTGTACTCTGGTTATCAGCAACAGATTTTACGGTGTCCTTTACCTGTTGGACGGAGTCGGTGATCACTTCTTTGGCTTTATGGAAGGCCTCACTTGCAAGAGCCTCTGCCTTATCGAGGTTTAAGGAAACATAGGAACGTTCCTTTTGGGAATTGAGATCCTCATCCAGATCCTCACTGAAATCATCAAAATCATCGTCGGTATCATCACCGGTTACAGGGTGGGTAATGATATCCTTTTTCTGAAGATAGGAATAAGCGCCATAAGCGGCACCGGCAACCAAAGCACTGCAAAGTAAAAATTTACCAAAACTCTTAGACATCGAAAAACTCCTTTCAAGATCACTTATAGAATAACAACATTTTAATACTATTTTGCCGGATTGAAAAGAGAGTATAAGCAAAAAAACTGGAAAAAACCGAAGTTTTCGGGTGACAGGAATTGCACGGGTGACGAAAATATGGTATATTTAGTTTCGACTAAAAAAGTCAATGGGGAGAACGGGGGTTATATGAACGACAAATTTTTTGATCTCAAAAAAGAGAAACAGGATCGTATGATCAATGCTGCATTGAAGGTATTTGCAGGAAATGGCTATGAGCATGCCAGTACAGATGAGATCGTGAAGGAGGCAGGCATCAGTAAGGGACTGCTTTTTCACTACTTTATCAGCAAGATCGGACTGTATACATTTGTATATGATTACAGTGTGAAGTATCTCCTGCTGGAGCTGACTACCGGTGTAGATAAGGAAGAGACCGACTTTTTCAGATTGACCAGACAGATCAAAAACTGTGAGCTGCAGGTGATGCGTACTTATCCCTGCCTGATCCGGTTTTTAAGTGAAAGCAGCAGGGAGCAGAGCAGCGAAGCGCTGGCAGCAACAAGAGAGAAGCGGGTATATCTTGGGGAACAGTATGACAGGCTGCTTGAAAAGGCAGAGGATACATCCCTTCGGGATGGGATCAGTATGGACCAGCTTAGGAAGATGGTACAGCTTACACTGGACGGATTGATGACAGAAGCATTTTTTGAGGGCTCCTTCCAGCCGGAGCATTATATGGAAGATGCCATGGGATATCTCAGGCTTTTAGAAAAGCTTTGTGTCAGGGAGGCATAGAATGAAAGAGACTTTATATACGATACCGCTCAACGATGCGGTCAATGCCAATGACGAATGCCCTTTCTGCTTCATCGAAAGGGAAGTAGAGCAGGATCTGATGGATTTTGTACTGGGCAGTGGATCCTCTTATATGGAAAGCGACGTAAGAGGAGAGACAGATAAGGCAGGCTTTTGCCGGGCACACTTCAAAAAGATGTTTGATTATGGCAATACCCTTGGCAATGCCTGGATCTTAAAGACACATTATATGAAGATCAACCGGGATATGAAGGAGCAGTTTAAGCATTTCACGCCGGGAAAATCTTCTTTTGCCAGCAAATTCAGGAAAACACCGGATGCAGAAAACGGTATCAGTGCCTGGGTGAAGCAGGTAGAAAGTTCCTGCTATATCTGCAACCGGTTTGCGGATACCTATGACAGATATATGGATACCTTTTTCTATATGTATAAGAAGGATGAGGAATTCCGTAAGAAGATAAAGGAAGGAAAGGGATTCTGCCTGCATCATTTCGGTGATCTTTGTGAGGCAGGAGAAACAAGACTTTCCGATAAGGAAAAAAAGGAATTTTATGACGATATGTTTGCCCTGATGGAGCGCAATATGGAAAGGATCCAGGATGATGTCAACTGGCTGGTGGAAAAATTTGACTACCGGAATAAGGATGCTGACTGGAAAAATTCCAGGGACGCTGTGCAGCGTGGCATGCAGAAATTAAAGGGCGGATACCCGGGGGATCCTGTTTATAAGATGAACAAATAAAGGATCCCGAGGATAAAGCTTGTGAAAATGCCGTAGAGGATAACGGGACCGGCGATCGTGAAGATCTTGCAGCCGATACCAAAGACCTGTCCCTCCTTCTGATATTCGATGGCAGGGGCGGCGACAGAATTGGCAAACCCGGTAATGGGAACGAGGGCACCGGCACCACCAAATTTTACAAGCGGCGCATACAGGCCAAAGCCTGTTAAAAGGACACTGACAAGGACAAGACTGATGGAGCAGAAACTCCCGGCCATGTCCTTTTCCATTTGCAGGGTATTTCTGGCATAGTTTAAGAGGAGCTGCCCGAGGGTACAGATGAGCCCGCCAGTCAGAAATGCTTTCAGCATCTGCAGGAACAGGTTGTGGGAGGGTGTCACTTTTTTGATATAGTCTGCATAATCTTTTTCCAGCGAAAGCTGTTCTTCTGATTTTTTTTCTTCCATAGCTGATCTCCATAAATTGTGATAGTTGCAGAAAACGGTTCCTGAGGGCATGGTGTGTTTCCCATGCAGAATTTTCTGTGTTTCATTTGTATTTCAGTATGCGTAATTTTGTAAAAAATATGCAAAAGAATATTTAGTTTAACTTAAGATTTTGGAAAAGAATGTGCCTTGTAGATTAACAGGGCAGATGCTACAATGATAGAAACGAATGAGAAATGAAGGTTAACTGGTATGGTCAATTTTGCAGGGATGGAATTTATATTCTATTTTTTTCCTGTTTTTCTGCTTATATATTATCTGGTTCCTGTGAAATATAAGGATGTAGTTCTGCTTCTTGGCAGCTACTTTTTTTATGCCTCCGGGGATCTGAAATTTGTTCCGCTGCTTCTTTTACTTACCCTTTGCAATTATTTCATGGGACAGCAGATCCGTAAGCTTTCCGAAGGCTATAAAATGCACGACTGGCAGAAGATAGAGAGAAAAAGGAAGCTTGCTTTTATTGTAAGTCTGGATGTTACGGTGCTTCTTATTTTCAAGATGCTTGCTGTGTTCGTGGACAGTACGCTGTTTCCTCTTGGACTCAGCTTTTATCTGTTTAAGATGATCTCTTTCCAGATAGATTATTACCGGGGAGAGATCCCGGAAAAGACATCATTTTTGTCAGTTGCAGTATACTTTTCCATGTTTCCACAGGTGATCTCAGGACCGATCATGCGCTACAATGAAGGAACGGAGCCACAGAACCGGATCTACCGTCTTTCACAGCTTGAGGACGGCATGAAGTATTTTGCGGCGGGACTTGGCATGAAGGTACTGCTGGCAGACAGACTTGCGATCCTGTGGAATGATCTGCAGATGATCGGATTTCAGAGTATTTCAACGCCACTGGCATGGCTTGGGGCGGCAGGCTATTCCCTGCAGCTTTACTTTGATTTCTGGGGGTATTCCCTGATGGCATCCGGCATTCTGGTATGCCTTGGGTTTGATTTTATTGAGAACTTCCATCATCCCTATGCGTCAGGAAGTATAGGAGAGTTTTACCGGAGATGGCATATGACGCTTGGCAGGTTCTTTAAGGATTATGTATATATTCCGCTTGGAGGAAGCAGATGCCGGAAGAACAGGATGATATTCAATCTCGCAGTTGTATGGCTGATCACAGGTCTGTGGCATGGAAACGGTCTGAATTATCTGCTGTGGGGCGCTGTGCTTGGCCTGCTTATCATACTGGAAAAGGTATTTTACGGGGAAAAGCTGAAGAAGCTGCCGGTTCTTCGGAATCTGTACGTTCTGGTTCTGATCCCACTGACATGGGTGATCTTTGCAATTACGGATCTGCACCAGCTTGGCGTTTATTTTGGAAGACTGTTCCCGGTATTTGGCGGGGCAGGTGTAGCTGTGAACACAGGAGATTTTCTGAAATATGCAGAGACTTATGGAAAGCTTTTCCTTGCAGGCGGACTGCTCTGTGTTCCGGGGGTTTTTGATTTCCTTGAAAAGCACAGAAAGAATCCGGTTGTTATTGTGCTGCTTCTTCTGATCTTCTGGTATTCCGTTTATTTTGTGGCAGGCAGTGGAGAAAATCCATTTTTATATTTTCAGTTTTAGGGTGAGCAGTGATGAAGCATTTGAAAGAAAGTCCATTTTTCTTTTTACTTCTGCTGTCTGGTATCTTATTTACCATACTGGCAGCGGCAGGAAAAAACAGTATATATAAGGATCAGCAGTATCACCCGGAAAAGGGACCGCTTCTGTCAATCCTGTTTGCGGCCATGAATGAGGATGTTTATCCCTGGCAGTTATTTTCAGAGGGGCAGGTGGCTGAGACAGAAAGCAGTAAGGTGAACCCGGCGGAGAGTGACCAGGATGGTCAGAGCACGGATGGAACTTCTGACACCACAAAGAACACAGAAGAAGGGGATCCTGCGTCTGACAGTGACGATGCGGCAGGAAACAGTACTGTCAGCGGAAATTCAGCGGGAAATGACAGCAGTGCTGGAAACGGGCAGCCTACGGTCAGTGGAAATAATGCTGCTATGGAGACTGGCTCTGGCACTGGCGGCAATGTACTGCAGGAAGAACCTCCTTATGGTGAGAACAGACCGGAGCCTTTAAGAAGCAGCACGGAGGAAGAGTATCTGAACCATATCTCAGCCGATATTTATGGGGATGCAGGGGTGAAGAAAGCAGCAGAATATCCTTTTGTGACAGTAGACGAGAGTTACTTTGATGATGCCCTGTTTATCGGTGATTCCAGAACAGTAGGGCTTCACGATTATACAGATCTGTCAGAGCATGCAGATTTTCTGTGTAAAACATCGCTGACCATCTATAAGGTGCTGGAAGAAAATTTCAAGGGTATGGGAACCGCAGAAGAGGTTCTTAAGAAAAAGCAGTATGGAAAGATCTATATCATGGTTGGTATCAATGAACTTGGCCGGGGAACCACAGAGGATTTCATGGAAAAGTATACGGAGGTAGTGGATACCCTGCATGAGTGGAATCCGGATGCCAGGATCATCATACAGGGCATTATGAAAGTCAGCAAAAAGAAGGACACGGAAGATAAAGTTTTCAATAACAGCAATATTACGGGAAGAAATCATGCGATTGCCACACTTGCAGATAACTATCATATCTTTTATATTGATATGAATGAGGCAGTCTGCGATGAGGAAGGAAATCTGAATGCGGAATATACCCATGATCAGATCCACCTTCTTGGTATGTACAATGACCTTTGGAAGGATTTCCTGATGACGAAGGGAATCAGCGGATAATTTTCATGTATAAAAACCTCCAGATCAGAAAAACTACTAGAAAAGTGATTTGATCTGGAGGTTTTTTATGGACAGCGGGAAAGGCGCATTTTTTGAACAGGGAAAACAGAGTATCAAGATTCCGGTACCGGTATATATACGTGCAAGTGCCAGCATCGCAGGAAGCAAGGAGGGGGAAGGCCCGCTTGGGGATCTGTTTGATCTGGTTGGAGTAGATGATAAATTTGGCAGTAATACCTGGGAAGAAGCAGAAAGCACACTGCAGAAGGAGACACTGCAGCTTGCCATAGGAAAGGCGCACCTTACCAGTGAGGATATCCGTTTCCTGCTTGCCGGTGATCTTCTGGCACAGTCCATGGCAAGCAGCTTTGGACTGTCAGCCTTTCAGATCCCACTGATCGGACTGTATGGAGCCTGTTCGACCTGCGGGCTTTCACTGGCTATGGGAACGATCCTGATCGTTGGGGGAATGGCGCAGTATGTTGCCAGCGTGACATCCAGTCATTTTGCAAGTGCGGAAAAGGAATTCCGTTACCCGCTTGGATATGGGAATCAGAGACCCTTGTCGGCAACCTGGACAGTAACAGGAAGCGGAGCCTTTGTTTTAAGCAGCCTGAAAGGGGAAAAGGACAGAGCCATGATCACAGGGCTGACGATAGGAAAGATCGTGGATCTTGGAATGAAGGATTCCATGAATATGGGAGCATGTATGGCACCAGCGGCTTCAAGCTTAATCTGCCAGCATTTTGCAGACTTTGGCAGAAAACCGGAGGACTATGACCAGATCATAACAGGGGATCTTGGACTCGTAGGACAGAGGGTGCTTCTGGATATGATGGCAGAAAAAGGGTTTGATCTTACCAGAAAGCATATGGACTGTGGTATTGAGATCTACGAGAAAAAGCAGGACGCCCATGCCGGTGGAAGCGGCTGCGGCTGCAGTGCTGTGGTATTGTCGGCGATGATCTTAAAGAAGCTGGAAGAAGGTGAATGGAAAAGGGTACTCTTTGTGCCTACAGGAGCACTTTTAAGCAAGACCAGCTTCAACGAAGGCAAGAGTATACCGGGAATTGCCCACGCACTGGTGCTGGAGAGATGCTCGTAGGGACGCCGGAAGGAAAAATGAAATAAATGGAATGATGAAAACAGGAAAAGAGACTTAAATATTTGAGTCTCTTTTTTGAAGGTGCACGCAGTGGCACACATGGCTAATGAAAGCATTGCTGCACTCTTAAGATACTACGTGTTCCCGTAGAAATACAAATATATTTATGATATACTTTTTATGAGAATTTTGATATTGAACTTTGGAAGAATCCGCAAAGAAGAAATGTATGGAAATATCATAAAAAATTTTGTGATAGCTATGCATCTAAAAGAAAGTAGTTGCCGTGGTATTTATAATTATAGCAAGAAGGATAAGAAGTTGCCAAAAGAAATGTTGAATAAAACTAAAATTGAAAAAAGAGCTATACACTTCCTTGAATTGCCTATAGTGGAATGTGATTATTTAGATAGTAGCATTAATTCAATGGATAAGGAACTTTCATGGGATGGGTATATTTATACTTATCACAGTAAAACATTTGGAAATAATACATTTGATGATAAAATCCCGATTCAAGTTAAGGGGCATTGGGATGATCAAAAGAAGGAAATTAACAAAAAGAATATCCAGTATCCAGTGGATTTAGATGTATTGGAGAATTATTATAATGATAGAGGTGTTTTATATTTTAAAATTGTGATGAATGGGGATAAAAAAGAGATTTTTTATAGTATTCTCTATCCTTCCAAAATTAAGGGTTATCTTGATGAAGCACGAAGAAAGAAAAATAAAAAACAAATAAATGTTGTACTAACAAAGCTACAGCCAAAAGCGTCAGAAATGCTTAGAATATGCAGACAATTTACTTTTGAGAGCAATAAGCAAGGTTCAGGAAGAGGGCAGATAGTTCCGAAAACAGTTTGTGTAAATGATATTGGAAAATATAAAAGTTTGCAGGCAACAGCGATGGATACAGATAGTCCTATAGAATTCGCCAAAAGACTGTCAGTGGGAGATGCTTGTTTTTATGTACAAGATAATTCCGATATATGGTTTCCTGTTTCGACAAATAATGTAACAGAGTATTTTGGTGGACAGCGTGTGGTAAAGAATATAAGTGTTGGTGGTAAAGTTTTTTATTCAAATTATGAGATTATATGTGGAACAGATGATTCATTTAGCATAAGAGTAAGTGAAAATCTGACATTACAGTGGTCAAAAGGAAAAATTGATTTCAAAGAGAAAGGATATTTAGAAGAATTAAACAATGATGCCTTGTTTTTGAAGGCTATGGTAAATAGTACGCAGATTGAGGTTGCTGGAGTTTCATTGACATATAATAATTGTAAAATACCGCAGGAAATTATGGAAGAATGGAATTTTATAGTTGATTTATATAAAATATGTGAAATGGCAAATATGAAAATCCTAATACCATTGAAGGATTTTAGCGTATATGATAGAAAATATGCTCAACGCCTAGTTGATATTTTGCATGGCAAAATTGAAGTTGTACCAGACACACTGTATACATACGAAATGAAGATAAATGACAAAATTTACCCATTTCTTATATGTAGAGATGGAAATGGAAAAATACAATTTGTAAACAGAATATATGAAAGCAGATATCAAGGGTATGTAAAGGTGGGGGAAAAACACTATAAAGTACCGATGTTTTGTGATATGCCAAGAGGAATTTTTGGACATTTGTATAAATATGATTATGCAGATCTGCGTTATCAAATCGAAAATACAGAGTTTAATTCAGAAACGATCAGCACGCTTCATAGTGCGGTTATTGCACTTATAAGTGCCTATGACATTTCAAATGAAAGTGAATTGCTAGAAATTGCTGAAATGATGTTGAATAAGATGTATGAGGTTGACAGCACCATAATATATGAACATATAAATGAATGGCAAATTATGAAGCGGAAAAATGCTATATCGGACGATGAGATAAATAAAATGAAACATTTATTGAAAAAATGTGGTGACGATGTAGAAGTGAGCTGCGCTATTTATGCTTTACTTGATGATAAAGAAAATGCACATAGATATTTTGAAAAAATGGCTGCAAAAGAAAAAGAAGAATTTAAGGAATTTCCCATTTATAAATATGTTGAGTAAATATAAAATTAAAATATTATGTTCCGTATGTTGGAGGTAGTAATATGGCAGAAGAAACACTGTTTTCCGGTGAATCAAAGAATATAGAGTATAAGGTTGCAGTACCAGAGAAAAACGAAAAATATATGAAAACAGTGGTAGCTTTTGCCAATGGCAGAGGTGGAAAGATTGTTTTCGGAATAGATGATAAAACTTTAGATATTGTTGGAATGGATGTAGATAATATATACAAAACCATGGATGCCATTACCAATGCTATTTCTGATGCCTGCGAACCGACGATCAGACCAGATGTTGCGTTACAGACAGTTAAGGATAAGACAGTGATTGTAGTGGAGATTTTTCCAGGTGCGCAGCGCCCTTATTACATAAAATCACAGGGAATGGCTGATGGCACTTATGTGCGTGTATCCGGTACAACCAGACATGTGGAAGGATATATGTTGAAGGAACTGATTTTAGAGGGACAAAATCGCTATTTTGACAGTGAAATATGCCAGAACATGACAGTTTCTGATGATGAAATAGAGGAACTATGCAAAAGCATGAAAGAAATTGCTATGAAAAACACATGGCAGGATAGTGAGAAAGCACAGATAAAAGATGTAACTAGGAATACATTGATTTCATGGGGAGTGTTGAAAGAGGCAGAAGGTAGGGTATATCCAACAAATGCCTATGCACTTTTATCAGGGAGGATGCCACAGCAACCTGTGATTCAGTGCGGAGTGTTCAAAGGAACAAGCCGTGCGCACTTTGTTGATCGCAGGGAATTTGAAGGGGCTATTCAGGAACAGATGGAAGCAGCTTATCAGTATGTTCTTGAAAAAATCAATATGGGAATGACGATAACAGGGATGTACAGGCAGGATGTATATGAGCTGCCGACAGATAGTATCCGGGAGCTGATTGCAAACGCAGTGGCACACCGTAGTTATCTGGAGCCGGGAAATATCCAGGTAGTATTGTTTGATGACAGATTAGAAGTAACTTCTCCTGGAATGCTTTTGAACAATGTTACGATTTCAAAAATGATGGAAGGCTATTCAAAACCAAGGAATCCGGCAATCGCAAGAGCATTTGCATATATGAAGATTATTGAGAAGTGGGGAACTGGAATACCGAGATTATTTGAAGCATGTAAAGAGTATGGTCTGCCGAAACCGGAGCTTGTTGATTTTGATGGAGATTTCCGAGTAAATATGTATCGAAAGGTAGAAAAAGAGGTTGGCGACAATGGTACAACTACCCAAGCTACCCAAGGTACTACCCAAGCTACCCAAGGTACTACCCAAGTTGAACTGAGTGAGGATGATAAGGCTGTGCTGACAGCGTTAGCGGAAGATCCTGAAATTACGCAGAAAGAAATTGCTGCAAAATTAGATTGGAAAATTGACAGGGTAAAATATTATCTTAATAAGCTAAAGAGAAAGGGTATTATAAAACGTGTAGGCACCAGTCAAAATGGACATTGGGAAGTGCTCATGATACAATAAGTTCATATACGGATCGAACTGTATCGGAAAGAGGACTTATATTTTGAAAAAAGCAGGAAAAAGAATTGGTATTATCATATTGGTGATTCTGCTGATCGTGGCAGCTTATCTGGTCTATGTCATGGTATCCTATCACAGATTACCAGACAAACTGACTCTTGAGGTCAACAGGACAGGAAATCAGGCGGCCTTTGAGGAGGACAGCCAGGTTGAAGTCGGAAAATATTACTGGATCATGACCTATAATATTGGTTTTGGTGCATACCGGAATGATTACAGCTTCTTTATGGACGGGGGCAAGAGCTCCTGGGCGAAGGATGAGGAGAGTGTGACCGCCGGTATCTGCGGGATGGGAGATATTGTGAATACAGTCAATCCTGACTTCGTTTTTCTGCAGGAGGTGGATATTGACGGAACAAGATCCTATCATGTGAATGAACTGGATCTGATGAATCAGTTTGTGACAGGCTATTATTACACCTTTGCTGAGAATTACGATTCTCCATTTCTGTTTTTCCCGCCATGGGAGCCACATGGTGCCAATCAGGCAGGAATTGTGACCTATTCACGCAGTGAGATCACAGATACGATGAGAAGAAGTCTCCCCATTTCCCAGTCCTTCAGCAAGTTCCTGGATCTGGACAGATGCTATTCCATTTCCAGGATCCCTCTGGAAAACGGAAAGAGTCTCTGCCTTTACAATGTACACCTTTCTGCATATGGGGCAGATGCTGCTGTCAGAGATGCACAGCTTTCCATGCTGTATGAGGACATGACAACAGATTATAAGGAAGGAAATTATATCGTCTGTGGCGGTGATTTTAATCATGATATGAAGCAGGCTTCTACAGAAAATACAGAGGAGTGGGCGAAACCATTTCCCAGGGAATCGCTGCCGGAAGGCTTCCGTCTTGCCATTGATTCTGCCAAGGCAGAAGATGTGGAGCACAATAGCTGCAGGGATGCAGGAGAGCCTTATCAGGAGGGACATACACATACTTATACATTGGATGGGTTTATTGTTTCTGACAATGTTGGCGTAAATTATTATACCAATATGGACTGGAGATATGAGCTTTCTGACCATGATCCGGTATTAATGCAGTTCATGCTGCTGAAATAGAATAAAAGAAGAGAAAAATGACATACTAGTATTCAGAAAAAGGAAGGTAATGGTATGTCATCGAAGGTTTTATATTTAAAAGCGGAACAGAATGCGGAGGTAATGCAGGCACAGGTTTGTGTGAAGGACATTGCCTCCGTTTATTGTTCTGACAGAAGTATCACTTCCAGAGTGAAGGCACTGAAGGTTTACCAGTTCCAGGAGGAGAAAAGAAAACGGCAGGTGATCAGCGTCCTTCATGTGATCGAGCTGATCGAAAAGGAATGTCCGGCTGTTACGGTGGAAAGCGTAGGAGAAAATGCGACATTGATCGAACTGGTCAATGTAAATCAGCATAAAACCATGGCACAGACGGTCAAACTGATCTTTGTCATGTTGATCAGCTTCTTCGGAACAGGGTTTACGATCATGGCATTTCACAACGACATCAGTATCAACAGGATTTTCTCCAGAGTATATGAACAGATCATGGGGTATACGCCGCAGGGATATACCATTCTGGAAATCTCTTATTCCCTTGGACTTACCGTGGGGATCATCGTATTCTTTAATCATATCGGGGGCAGACGTCTGACGAAGGATCCAACCCCCATCGAGGTGGAAATGAGGGTATATGAAACCGATGTCAATAAGGCACTGATCGAAACAGCAGACAGGGAGGGCAAGACCATTGATGCTTCTTGATCAGATCATTCTGGGGATATTTGGACTTTCCTTTGGTCTGCTTTCGTCGGCTGGGGTATTTACCGTGCTTTCTTCTGTAGGGCTGATTCCGAGATTTGCAGGAAAGATGCATGTGGCAGATAAAGTATTTGCACTGGAGGAAGCAGTGATCCTTGGCACGATACTCGGGTGCATTGTCAGTGTATTTCCGGACTGCTTTCAGGCAGGAAGCTATCTGCTGTCTAGAGAGCCATTTGGAAGAGACACAGCAGCAGTGGTCAGAGTGGCAGGAACAGTATTTCTCTGTTTTTATGGATTTTTCTCAGGGATCTTTATCGGGTGCCTGGCATTTGCCATTGCAGAAATGCTGGATTCCATTCCGATTTTTGCAAGGAGAGTGGGCTTCCGGCATGGCCTTGGGATCGCCATAGCGGCAGCCGCCTTCGGAAAGCTCTTTGGAAGTCTGTTTTATTTTTCCAGGCAGATATTCCTGTCAGGGATGTAATACTTGTCCATACCGGTATGATATATTATAATG
>CACXDC010000164.1 GCA_902766365.1 uncultured Lachnospiraceae bacterium
CGGAAAATAAAAATGTAGGTTTTCCTACATAATTATTTTCCATAAATCCTACATTTTAATATTGACATTTGCACAAAGGAAAGAGTTGCAGAGTTTTTGAGGCAGATCAAGAATCCATACTGCTTCCGAGTGGGAAAGGTTGTCGTGAAGAATGTTTATAGCGATGACGGGGTATCCCTGCAGGAACGCTTTGAGCAGTTTGCCAGGACATTGTGAGAAGTCCTTGGACATTGGCTGTAGTCATGGAGATTGGATTATATCTGTGATAATCTGAAGGCGGACTAAGTACTAAGCTCTTTTCCTACTTTCTGGATTATCAACCAGAACGAGGAGGAAAAGCGATGAAAGAAAAATCATTTCAGGCAGCCGTATATTTGCGGCTATCAAGAGAAGATGGCGATGTGACTGACGGGGGAAAGACTGTTAGCAACAGCATCGCCAATCAGAACGAACTGGTCATGGACTATCTTAAGTCCCACCCTGAGATCAAGGTTGTCGATACCTATACGGATGATGGTTTCAGCGGTGTCAATTTCGAGAGACCGGAATTCCAGAGAATGCTTTCGGACATCCGACAGAGCAAGATCGATTGCGTCATAGTAAAGGATCTGTCTCGATTCGGAAGGAATTATATTGAGTCCGGACGGTACATTGAAAAAATATTCCCGATGCTGGGGATCCGCTTCATTGCCATCACAGATGGTTATGACAGTATCAATGAGGATATGGGGAGTGAAATGGTCATTCCTTTTAAGAATCTTATCAATGATGCTTACTGTCGTGATATTTCAGTAAAAATTCGCAGTCATATGGATATCAAGAGACGTAATGGTGAGTACATCGGAGCCTTTGCGGCTTATGGGTATCTGAAGGATGAAGAGAATAAGAATCATCTTGTAATTGATGATTATGCAGCTGATGTGGTGAGAGATATCTTCACTATGAAGCTTTGCGGTATGAGTCAACAGTCTATAGCAGATAAGCTTAATGCCGATGGAATCTTATCTCCGATTCAGTATAAAAAGAGTATTGGTGTAGAACTTGAAAGTTCATTCCAGAAAAACATTAAGCCTAAGTGGAGCTACAATGCGGTGCTTCGTATTTTAAAGAATGAGGTTTACACCGGAACTGTTGTCCAGGGCAAGTGTACCACACCAAATTACAAGATTAAGAAGCGCATCCATAAGGATGAGACTGAATGGATCCGTGTGGAGAACATGCATGAAGCTATTATTAGTAGGTCTGAATTTGATTTGGTGCAGGCTCTTCTTTTAAGAGATACAAGAGTATCGCCTGACAGAGCAGAAGTATTTCCGCTTGCAGGAATGGTTTATTGTGCTGATTGTGGTGAGCCGATGGTTCGTAAGACCATTCCATCAAATGGTAAGAAGTACATCTATTATGTGTGTGCAGGCAATAAGCGAGACAAGACAAGTTGTAGCTCCCACAGTATCTCAGAGAAGAGATTGACGGGTAGTGTGCTTGAACTGGTAAAGACATTTGTAGGAAAGGTTATGGCTTTATCAGAGGCAGTTGATGTTGTGAGCCAGGCTCCTAATATGAAGCCGGACATTGTGAAATATGAGAACCGTATCCTTAAGCTTAGAGAAGAAGCTGAGAGCTGTAATCTTAGGCATAAGAATCTGTATGAAGATTTCAAGGATGGCATTCTTACAAAAGATGAATATTCCATGCTCAGAGATCAGTATCAAAGCCAGATGGCAGATATTGAGAGCAGTATTTCTTCTCTTGAAGCTGAGAGGGTTGGACTTCTTGCAAATGGGTCCGGTAAGCAGGAATGGATTGAAAATATCAAAAAGTATAAGGGCATTTTCAGTCTGGACAGAAGCCTCATTACATTCTTAATTGAAAGAATAGATGTGATTGATGGCAATACTCTTCAGGTGACCTATCGTTTTCAGAAGGAAATAGCAGAGCTGGAGCATGTTGTAGAGCTTTATGCATCTGAACTGAAGGAGGCGATATAAATGGCACGTAAGAGCAGAAAAGAGTCTGTTGCAATTGCCAAGACTCCTGAAAAGCAGAGTGGTTATAAGACTGCAATGTATGTCAGATTGTCCAGAGAAGATGAACGTAAGATTGAAAGCGATACGGTTGAAAACCAGATTGCCTTCCTTAAGGATTTTGTCAGCAAGGATGAAACACTTGACCTGACAGAGATTTATGTGGACAGACATGTAACCGGCACGAAGTTTGACAGACCACAGTTTAATCAGATGATAGCTGATATCAGAAGCGGCAAAATCAATTGCGTGGTTGTGAAGGACTTATCGAGACTTGGTAGAAACTATTTGGAAGCAGGAGATTATATTGAGAAGATATTTCCATTCTTTGGAGTTCGATTTATTGCTGTTACAGATAATTATGACAGTCTTACATCCAATCCGTCAGAAGATGGACTGATAGTACCGCTTAAGAATCTTATCAATGAGGCCTATGCAAAGGATATTTCAAAGAAGATTGATACATCCTTTGAAAATATGTTCAAGCAGGGTATCTTCCTGGCAACAACGGCTGCCTATGGATATAAGAAGGACCCGGATGATCCGCATATGGTTTTGGTGGATGAAGAGGTAAAGGATATTGTCATCAGAATATACGTGGAATTTTTGACCGGAAGTAGTTTGTCTCAGATAGCAAGGGGGCTGAATGCAGATGGTATTTTAGCTCCAAGTGTTTATTGGCAGGAAAAGGGTGTTATTCATAAACAGAAATACACAAATAAGTGGGAAAGCAAAATGATCAGAAGAATCATTGAAAATCCTATTTATACCGGCGATATCCAGATTGGTAAGACAAAGAAGTGTTACTACAAGGGAATCACAAAGCCAATGAACCGCGAGGGATATTATTTTGAAAATCACCATGAGGGAATTGTTTCTCACGAAATGCAGAGAAGAGCATTGGAGCTACTGAGTATTAACACACAGTAAGGATAAAGGTGTTGAGAAGAATACCAAAGAGGATATGCTTCAGGGAATTCTGTATTGTGCTCACTGTGGTAATAAGATGAATCTATACCGTAAGACCGTGAAGCTTGTAGGTGGTGTCGGGCATTATAGCACTTATATATGCAGACGTTCTGCCACCTATGGCGATGCGGATCCTAAGAAGAATATCAAAGCTGAGAAGATGGAAGCCTTTGTACTTGAACTGATAAAGACTCATATCGCAGTTTATGTTGAGACAAGAGACAGGCTGAAAGCTTTGAATAAGATGCCTAAAGCGGTATCGGAGAAATCAGAACTTGATAAGAAGCTGGTGGAACTACAGAGCAGATACGATAAGGTTGCTGATTTCATTAAAAATCTGTATGAGGATTTCGCTGATGGGGTTTTCTCAGAAGACGAATACTTGGAAATGAAAGCTGAGTATGTGGCAGAGCAGGAAGCGTTATCAGAGGAAATCGCCACAGTCAGAGAGCAGGCTTCTACTTATGAAACATCATATTCCGGTTCTGCAGATATGCAGGAAGCATTCAACAAGTATCTTGGTGTAAGTGAACTGAGCAGGGATTTGGTTCTTACTTTTATTAAGAAGATAACCTGCTATGACAATAATAGATTTGAGGTGGAATACACCTTTACAGATGAACTTGCGAAACTGATGGATCTGATTGAAGAGAGGGGAGCTGATGTAGCATGAGCAACTATACCATATGTGCATACATGAGACTTTCCAAAGAGGATTCAGATGTTTTTGGAAGGAAGATTGAGAGTGGAAGTATTTCATCACAGCGCAGACTGATTATGGATTACATCAATAAGCAGAAGGAGTTTGCAGGATGCAATGTCATAGAGCGTTGTGATGATGGTATCTCAGGCAGATATTTTGATACCAGACCACAGTTCACAGAAATGATAGAGCTGGCTAAAAAGGGCAAGATAAACTGCATCATCGTAAAGGACTGCTCACGATTCGGAAGGGATTATGTGGAGCTTGGAGATTATTTGGAGCAGTTATTCCCATTCCTGGGTGTAAGATTCATTGCCATCAATGACCATTATGATAGCGACAAGACAGAGGGCGGTTTAGATATCGCCTTCAAAAATCTTGTTTATGATATTTATTCCAGAGACTTATCAAGAAAGGTCAGAGCTTCACGAAAGCAGATGGCAGCTCAGGGCAAGTACATTGCCGGGCAGACATTGTATGGTTACCGCAAGAAAAAGAAGAACAAGCATCAGTTGGAAATAGATCCAGAGGCAGCAGCCATTGTCAGAGAAATATTTGATATGAGAATTGCCGGTGTTGGTCTTACAGAGATAGCGAGAAATCTGAATGACAGAGGTATCAAATGCCCGTCTGTTTATAAGACTGAAAAGGGAGAGGCTTCAAACCATACAGAAAATGCAGAAAATATGTGCTGGACTGCAAGCGGTGTTCTTCAGCTGTTAAGCAATGAGATTTATACAGGAGCAGTTGTTGCTTTGAAATCTACCTTTGATACGGTTACAGGCAAGCTGAAAGTTAAGCCTAAGGAAGAGTGGAGCAAAGTTGAAGGGATGCATGAGGCAATTGTTTCAAAGGAAATATTCCAGAAGGCTCAGGACATAATCACTCCACAGAAGGCTCCGGGAGAAACACGAAAGCAGCATTACATTTGTGGATGTTGTGGTCGTGGACTTAATCGCAGGAATGGAACAGATCTCTATTGTGCCAGAGGTTATTTCTTGGAAGATGATTGCGAGTGCAGAGTTGTTAAGGCAAAGGAGCCTACACTTGATGGAATTGTCCTGAAGGAACTTAGGGAAAAACTACTCAGAGTGATGGATGCTGAAGAACTGAAGCTTGAAGCAAAGAGCAGTGATCCATCAACGGCAAGCAATCTTGAAAGTCTTAAGGGTGCATTGGAGTCTGTGAAGAAGGCAAAGCAGATGCTCTTTGAAAAGCTGGCTGACAGAAGTATTGACCGAGAGACTTTCAAAGAGAAAAAGTCTCAGTACGATACAGAGATAGCAGAGCTGGAGCAGAGAATATCTGATGCCAGCTTGGCAGAATCGCTTTCAGATGAATCAGATGAAAAGGTTGATGAAGTTAAGTCCTTTTTGGAAGTGGCTACTTTAACAGATGATATGTGGGAGAAGTTCATACAGGATGTGATAGTTTATCCGGGCGGTAAGCTGGAAATCCATTGGAACTTTGAAGAGGAATTTTAGTAAGCATCCAGGGTGAAATTCCCTGGGTGCAAAATTTTTTCAAAAATTTTTTAGTCTTTACTTGACAG
>CACXDC010000165.1 GCA_902766365.1 uncultured Lachnospiraceae bacterium
GACGGTCCGGCAGTTGTTTGTTTATGCACCGGTACTGATCCTGATCCTGTTCCTGTTTCCGGTGAGCCGGAAGCTGTTTGTAGCTATGGGACTGGACGGGGAGACCTATTACCGTGTGCTTTGGACGATCCCAATGGGGATGATCACGGCTTACGGGGCTGTGAAGTTTACAGGCAGGCACAGAAGGATCGGACTTCTGGCCAGTATGGTGCTGATCGTACTCTGTGGCAGTTATGTGTACAAAAGCGATTATATTTCCAAAGCGGAGAATCTGTATCACATTCCGGATACGGTGGTGAAGATCTGTGACCTGATCCATCCATCGGATGCAGATCCTGATGTGCAGGTGATAGCTGTATTTCCGGAGGAGCTGGTACATTTCGTGAGACAGTATGATTCGGGTATCAGAATGCCCTACGGACGTGAAATGATCGCCAGTCAGTGGGATTATTATAATAAAGTCCATGAAGCGATGGAGGAAGATGAGATCCTTGATCCTGAAAAGCTGGTGGAGGCCTGCAGGGAAGAATATTGTCAGTACATTATCCTGAATGAAAGCAGGGAGACAACCAAAGATCCGGAGAATGCCGGCCTTGCGCTTGTGGGAAAAATGGATGGCTATCTGATCTATCTGGATCCCGTTTCCCAGGCGGCGGCAGAAAGCTTTGCGGTATATTATGAAAAGGATGATAAGTAATGCTGTTTAATTCCTATGTCTTTGTATTTTTATTTTTTCCGATAAGCCTGGCCGGTTACTGGCTGTGTGTTAAAGCCGCAGAAAAGAAGGGGAGAAGCTTTTTGCCTTCTATGTTTCTGGTGACAGCCTCCCTGCTGTTTTACGGCTATCTGAAGCCGGCGTATCTGCCGGTTCTGCTGGTAAGTCTCCTGGTGAACTTTTTCTTTTACAGACAGATAGAAAAAAGAAAAGAAAAGAAAGTACTGCTGGCAGCAGGCATACTGCTTGATCTGCTGGTGCTTGGCATTTTCAAATATACGGGAAGCACCTTTGTACCACTTGGGATCAGTTTCTTTACCTTCAGTCAGATCGCATTTCTGATGGAAGGATACCGGGGGAGCCTGAAAAAAACGGGCTTTCTTGATTACAGTCTGTATCTGACCTTTTTCCCGAAGATCATGGAGGGACCGATCGCACTTCCGGCAGATTTTCTGCCTGCGTATCAGGAGAGCAGAAAAAAGGGGTTTTCTTATGAAAATCTGTATCGCGGGCTTACCCTGTTTATCCTTGGACTGTCAAAGAAGGTGCTGCTTGCGGATACCCTTGGAAAAGCAGTTGATTTTGGATACAGTAATCTGTCGGCGCTGAATACACCGGATGCACTGATCGTCATGCTGTCTTATACATTGCAGCTTTATTTTGATTTTTCCGGTTACTGCGATATGGCTATGGGAATTGCAAGGTGCTTTTCCATAGCACTGCCGCTAAATTTCAACATGCCATACCGGGCAGAAAATATCATAGATTTCTGGAAACGCTGGCATATCACACTGACACGTTTCTTTACGAAATATCTGTATATTCCACTGGGAGGCAACCGGAAGGGGAGATTCCGCACCTATATAAATACGCTGGTGGTTTTCCTCGTGAGTGGTATCTGGCATGGAGCAGGCTTTACCTTTGTGATCTGGGGCGGTATGCACGGTGCGCTGTATGTAGTCACGAGATGGATCCATGACAGGAAGAAAGACAAAGCGGCTGCAGAAGGTAATGGGGTGCAGAGCAGAACAGCAGGAGAAAAACAGAACACGGTAGCAACAACTGGGGGAGCAGAAAAGGTGAATTTACTCTCCAGGACCGGAAAGCTTTGCAGCACAGTGCTTACATTCCTGTTTGTGAACGTGGCGTGGGTATTCTTCCGGGCACCATCTGTGGATGATGCACTTGCACTGTTTAAACGGATGGGAAGTCTTACGTTTACAAGGGTAAACTGGAATCTTGCAGGAAACTTTAACCTGGATGAGTTCTGGTATGTGATCAAGGTACTGCATCTGGATTCCTGGCAGTACGCACATTACATACTGATGGTACTGATCCTGGCAGTGGCACTTATCCTTTCCGTAAAAAAGGAAAGTGCTGTAAGGATGGCAGAAAGGATAAAGCCGGGGGCTCTGTCCACACTGGTGCTGGCGGTTCTTTTATTATGGTGTGTGCTTGGCTTTGGCGGTGTCAGCTCCTTTATTTACCTGAATTTTTAGAAAGAGAGAGTTTGAACGATGAAACAATCAGCCTTTCGGAAAGCAGTGACTGGACTGCTTGGTATTTTCATTCTGGGCTGTATACTGGCAGCAGCGCTGGTCGTTATAGTGGATCCTTTTTTTCATTATCATAAGCCCCTGAAAGGGTTTCCTTACCTGATCGATAATCAGCTATCCCAGAATCCGGGGATGGCAGAGCACATGGACTATGACAGTGTGATCCTTGGATCCTCTATGACCGTAAATTTCCAAACAGACTGGTTTAAAGAACTGATGGGCCTCAACACGATCAAGCTGAGCTACAGTGGAGCGTATCCGAAGGATCAGTCCAATATCATGAAGATCATCTTTGACAGCGGTCATGAGGTAAAAGAGGTTTTCCTTGGCATTGATGTGATCACTTATATGGGTGGCGTCAACGAGACGAAGTATCCGATTCCGGAATATCTGTATGATGACAATTATCTGAATGACATAGAATATGTGCTGAATAAGGATGTGATCCTGAATTATATCCTGCGGCCTGCGGCAGACCCGGATCCGACAAACCTGTCAAATGTATATGCAAGCTGGTGGACAGAGGAGTACTATAATAAAGAATGGGTGCTGCACAATTATGAAAGTCCGCAGCCGGTAGAAGAGGAAGTGCCGGCGGATGAATATATACCGGGAACGAAAGAAAATCTGGATGTCAATATCTGCCCGTATATTGAGCAGAATCCGGATACGAAGTTTGTGATATTCTTCCCACCATATAGTATCCTGTTCTGGAATGATGTGGTGGTTGGAAATCATCTGGAGGCAACACTTGCACAGTACCGGTATCTGGCGGAGCGGCTGAATGCCTATGATAATGTGGAAGTTTACTTTTTCCCGGACAGGGAGGATATCATCCTGGATCTGGATAACTATGCGGATTACAGCCATTATCATCCAAGGTATAACCGGTTTATGACAGAGTGCTTTGCAGATGGAACCACAGGACTTGTGGCAAAAGAGGGATCAGAAAAGGGAAAGACAA
>CACXDC010000166.1 GCA_902766365.1 uncultured Lachnospiraceae bacterium
TTAACAGATGCATACGTGGCATTCAGTACAAAGGGAGCCTCAAAGCATATATCATCGCACATCCATACCTCGAACACGTCATTTTTCCGGAGGATCTTTTTCAGCCTTGCCTCAAACAGAAACGTTACGTTATTCCTGTCAGAAAGCTGCTCTTCATAATATTTCTGAAGAATCCCGGCATCATAAGTATACTCCTCTGTCAGGAAGGCTCCATCGCACATTCCTGTCTGAAAATACTTGGAAACCGCTACTTCCTCACACCTGATCCCTGCCGCCCTGCAAAACTCCATGAACTGCTCCGCATTCGTCCAGGAAAAACGTCCCGACGTGGCATAGATCTGTTCAAACCTGTCATGAATGCAAAATCCAAAGTCCTCTACAAACCGTCTGAAATATCCTGCTGATTTCACTGCTGTCGTAAGGCTTCTTGGATAATGATAGCCCATATGCACCCTGGCCTGATTAATATAGGTTGCTCTCTGAAAGGGTGCTCTGTCATATTCCAGCACCAGCACCTTTTCACCCTTATCACTGCACCTTTTCGCCGCGTACAGACCATACAGACCGGCTCCGATTATAATTTTGTCATATTTTCTGTCCATGGTGATCCTCTCACTTATGGTATTTCTATTTCATACAGCGTATAGGCTTCTCCCTTCGCTGTGTCTGTCATTGTCTCATAGCAGATCCTGCTGTTTTCTTCTCCAGGTTCAAAGCTGCTGATGCAGTTCTGCTCACATTTTAAAATATAAAAGCTTTTCTTATCTGGGAAATTAGCCCCTGCCCAGTCCAGAAGATCCGCATATTCGATCCCGCCCTTCTGTTCCTCTGTATAATCTGCAAAGGTTTCGATTTTTCCATTTCCCGCATAATAAAACTGGTATTTCTTCCCAAGATAAGCGATCACTGTGGATGCCTCCGATACATCCGTACTGATGATCAGTGAATCCTCCGGTACATTTTCCCTGATGTAGGACGCTGCATTTACGCCGTCGGAATATACCCCGGATAAAGCATTCTGAAGGCTTGAGCTTTCCTCTGCACTGTTCCATTGTACAAGCATCAGTATCGAGATGATGATCAGGAAAATCTCCGGCAGAATACGTGCAGCTTCTTTTGTGCCTCCTGCCTGACCGGCACTCTCTCCATCCGTGTCCAGAAGGATCCAGAAGCACCAGATCACAGCAAATACTATTGCGATATAATGCCAGATATGAAGCTGGTACACCAGCACACTGAACAGTGCCTCAAACAGGAAAGTTCCTGCTGCCACGATCACAGGGAAGAAATTTTTCTTTTTCACGCCAATCCAGATTCCTGCTGCGAGAAAAAGTAAAATTAACAGCAGATCTGCTGTCTTTCCTGCTCCTGTCATTCTGGAGAGAATATGAAGGGAAAAATTTTTAATTTCAGTCAGCAGTGAAGTAAATCCCAGATCCTGCATCTGATATTCCGGACTGTCTGACACCCCGTGGAATTCATAGATCCACAGCATCAGACTGGCAAACGGAATCCATAATCCCTTTGCTGCCTGCATAAACGCATTCTTCTGTTTCTTACGGACACTTTCTGATGCTGCTTCCCACAGCCACATCAGGGAGATCAGCCCTGCCGTTGCCAGCGCGATCGTATCTGCCTGTACCAGAAGTCCAAGCAGCAGACCACAGACTACCGGCTTCCGCTTACGATCCTTATAAAAAGCTGCCAACACTACCAGAAAAAGGGCGATCAGACAATAATTTCTCGCTACCACAGAATAATAATAGGAAAATACCGGACTGAATAAGCAGCAAAGCTTCGTCACCGGATAAAACGGTGCCCGGTATACAAATATTCCTGCAGTTATTCCCATGATCACATAGCTGAGTATGCTGATCGTCTGAAAGGGAAGTCCTGCCTTGGCAAATGGCATCACCAGAAGATACCACAGACAGGGATGCCCCTGAAACCTGATCTGTGCAAACAGTTCCGGAACCGACAGCTCCCTGGCGATCAGCCAGACATTGGCTTCATCTCTCCACAGCTCATGCCCTGCCAGCAGGATTCCGTTAAAAGCAAGATAGGAAATCCACAGGATGGTCAATATAATGATATCCTTCTTTTGGATCTTTTCCTTCATAGGCTGACCATTTTACTCCTTTTCCCTCTTGTCAGCAGCTTCTATCGCCTGCTGCCCCATAATGTTTATGGTATCACGATATAAAGGAATGGTCAAGAAAAGCGCTTCTTGAACGATGCCCATAAAATCGTCAAAAAGCGCTTTCCAAAAGCAAATATATATACACTATTGCTTAATTATTTTTTGTCTCCTCAATAGACAGGATCATCTCGGAAAGAGCATCCGCATACAGCCTTCTTCCTGCCTCTGTCAGATGCACACCATCCTCCAGATATTCTTCTGCCGTATACCCGTCTATGCCAAGATCCAGATAAGCATCAAAGAATTCTGCTCCCTGCTCCTTTGCCACATACTCACAGCTTCCCTTATAGTCAAAAAGTGTGCCATAGCCTGTATTCAGGGTATTACCATCACCGATAAATTTATCCCCATTATAAAACATGGCATAATTCGGTGCGCAGAGGATTATCGTTGCATCAGGTGCATATTCACTCAAATTGGACACTGCATATCTGAGTGCACCTACATAGGTTCTGATATCATATCCATTATCCGAATTGCTCATAGGAGTAGCCCGGAGCAGATCATTCATACCATATTCTATTATAAAATAATCTGTCTTTGAAAAATCCACTTTCCCACTGCTCAAAATTTCCCCTGCCCTTGTGCCATTAAAAATGTCTGTTGATATATCACCCCTGATCGCTTTTACAATTCCTACAAGGCTTCTGGATGTCCACTGATCACTTTCATATTTTTCATCCAGTTCAATTGCTGCACAGGTTCCACCAATCGCCAGATTATAGCAGTCTGCATCACAGGCCTCCGATGTCAGATAGGGAATTCCGGTACCATCCCTGCTGTTATCAAAAATACTGTCTCCCATAAATACAATCTGCAGATGGCCGCCTTTACTTTCTGTCTGATCTTCCTCTGAAACCACCTGCTCCTGCTCCGGCTCCTGTGGCATTTCCTCCGGCACCACATCCGGCGCTGGGAGATCACTCTGTGCTTCAGGTGTCGCTGCTGTCTCCGGTTCCTCCGTCGGTTGCTCCTGTACCAGGGTTTCCCCGGTTTCTGTAATGATCACATTATCTGCTGCGTTTTCCTGACTCCCACTCTCTGTTTCTTTCCCTGCACAGCCACTGAGCGAAAAGACAAATAACGCTGTGATCAGGCCTCCCACAATTAGATTTCTCCATTTTTTCATAATTTTCACACTCCTTTGAGATTCCATAA
>CACXDC010000167.1 GCA_902766365.1 uncultured Lachnospiraceae bacterium
ATATGCATGACAGATATGGATTCCTGATCGATCTGCTGGCAATCATTTATGGGGTATACCAGATGAAAAAGCTGCCGGTTACCTGCGGGTTCATGCTGGTTTCCCTGCTTACCTTTATGCCATACCTGATCGCAGTGGATATCCTTCCACTGAAGGTGATCGCACTGATCCAGCTTGCGCTTATCATTTATGTAGGATATGACCTGTATGGCCAGATCAGCAGGGCGGCGGTTACAGAACCAGGATCCAGTCCTTCAGCCATCTGAGTTTCATACCAAGTTCACGGTCAACAGGAAAACCGGATACCACAGGGAAAAACAGAAAGAATACAATAACAGCGGCTGCCAGATAAATGGTGACCGCTTTTTTACCCCATGAAAAACGGTGGATGATACAGTTAATGGTATATCCCATCATGAGGATAACAAAGAGGACAGCCGGGAAATAATGATAAATAAAGGTAATACGGCTGATACTCATCCACGGTACGTACTGGGCTGCATAGGCAAGGAAAAGAAAGGCCGCTTTTTTGTCTTTGTGTAAGATCCCGTGGACAAGGACAAATATCTGACAGGGGATGCCAACCCACCAGATGGCGGGATTTCCCATACAGCTGACGGCACTGACCTTGGTGGCAGAGACGGCATCATTGGCATCCAGAAGCGGCATCCAGATAATGGGCCATTCATAAAAAGGAGAACTGTAGTAGTGTTCTGCGACAAGCTGTGAATGGTAATTAAACATGGAAATGCTTCCCTGGATGGCCTTATCGATTAGGTTCTTATATTCGGTGTAGCCAACTACCGGTATAAAGGAAAGCGTATAAACCACAAGCGGGATCAGAACAAAGAAAATACAGCAGAAACCAAAAAGCTTCGGGATCTGCTTTTTATTGCCGGGAAAACGCCGGATCACATGGATAAAGAAGATCAGGGCAAGGCCGGCAGCGGCATAAATGCCGGTCCATTTCGTGGAAATGCCAAAAGCCATAGTGATGCCGCACAGACCAAGAGGCACAAGAATGCGTTCAGTAAGCGGCCGGTCCGGCTTTGCCGCATTGTCCCTGACAATATATTCATACATGAAGTAGTACATGAGCAGGATAAAGAAAGCGGCGAAAATATCAATGGTTGCGATCCTGGAGAGATTATAGTGCATGCAGTCAAAACAGAAGAGAGTGGTGACTGCAGTGGCAGTAAAGGTATTCCTGAAAAGCCTTTTGGCAAACAGGTACATGACACCGGTGATCAGGATGCCAAATAAAGCACTCATAAAACGCCAGCCAAAAGGTGTCATGCCAAAGATCCGGATACCAAGGGAGATCAGGATCTTTCCAAAGTGCGGATGCGTTGTTTCATAGGTTGTCAGGTGGTGGATAAATTCGTAGGCAGTCCTGCCATGGTAAACTTCATCGAACATGGTACCGTTCATATAGGTGACAGCGGAAGGGAAAGTATCCTGCTCATCAAAGAGTGCCGGATAACTGTCGGCGTTTACCGGTGTCAGAATGGAACCATCCGGTGCCTGTATGACAAGCTCATTAAAAACAGCGGTATCATCCGTGGCTACAATACCAAGATAGCGCAGGTTATAATTCACATCTACCTTATTCCAGTCAAAGACAGATTCCACAGTGGCATCACCATTGATGATTTCCCATTCCCCGGTTACTTCATTAAAGGCAGACAGGGACAAATGTCTGGTATTCAGATTCCCGAGAAAAATGGAAAAGGAAGCGATGTCCGTATATTCACCAAAGTCAAGAACAATGTCCGCTTCTCCGGTTCTTGTTGTATATGTGGTTTGCGGAGCCTTGAAGGATCCGAGACGGAAGAATACGAGACAGGTGAAAATAAGAAGCAGAATACCAAGACAACTGTAGTCCTTCTGTGTCATAAATTCCGGTTTCATTTCAGCAAATATCTTTTTACATTTTGATTTCATTGTGTTACCTCTTACCCCTTTTTACTTCTATATAGTATAGCAATTTGAACCTTTAAAAACAATATATCAGGGTGCTTTTTGTGAGGATGTATCCAGACAAAGCTGTCGGCAGATTCATAAAGATCAGCAGAAATGGCTATACTGAAAATGGAAAAGAAAAGGAGAAGAAAGATGATTTATATGCAGATTACCAACATTCACGGAAGAGAAATCCTGGATTCCCGTGGAAATCCAACAGTGGAAGCGGAGGTGACGCTTACAGAGACCAGTTCAGGAAAAAGGTTTACGGGATGTGCAGCAGTACCATCCGGTGCCAGTACCGGCCGGTTTGAAGCAGTGGAGCTGCGAGATGCACAGGAGAGATATTTCGGCCTTGGTGTGCAGAAGGCAGTATCCAATATCAATACCAAGATCCGGGAAGCACTGAGTGGCAGGAATGGCCTTGACCAGCAGGAGACCGACCGGATCCTGAGGGAAACAGACGGTACAGATAACAAGGGAAATCTGGGAGCAAATGCAACCCTTGCCGTGTCCCTCGCCGTAGCACGGGCAGCGGCAGCATCTCTGGACATCCCGCTCTACCAGTATCTTGGCGGTGCCCATACGAACCGGATGCCGGTTCCCATGATGAATATTTTAAATGGAGGAAAGCATGCAGCCAATACGGTAGACTTTCAGGAATTCATGATCATGCCGGTCAGCGCAGGAAGCTTTTCGGAGGGACTTCGGATGTGTGCAGAGATCTATCATTATTTAAAGAAGATTCTGGATGAGAAAGGACTTTCCACAGGCGTCGGGGACGAGGGAGGCTTTGCACCGGATCTTCCGGATGCCAGAGCAGTTCTTTCCCTGATCGTGGAAGCGATCGAAAAAAGTAAATATCTGCCAGGAAAGGATGTGAAAATAGCCCTTGACGTGGCAAGCAGTGAATTATACAATGAAAAAACAGGCATGTATCATTTCCCTGGGGAAAGTTCTCTGAAAGGAGAAGAAATCGTCAGGGACACTTCTGAAATGATCACATATTATGAAGAACTGATCCATGAATTTCCTATTGTTTCCATTGAAGATGGACTGGCTGAGGATGACTGGGAAGGCTGGAAACGGCTGACTGAGAGACTTGGCGGCAAGGTGCAGCTTGTTGGTGATGATCTGTTTGTGACCAATACCAAACGGCTGGAAGCAGGAATGAAGCTGAATGTGGCAGACGCCATACTGGTGAAGGTCAATCAGATCGGGACGCTCTCTGAGGCTATGGAGGCGGTGCTGATGGCACAGAATCATGGCTATAAGGCAGTGATTTCCCACAGATCAGGAGAAACAGAAGATACCTTTATTGCAGATCTGGCAGTAGCGGTAAATGCCGGTCAGATCAAGACAGGTGCGCCCTGCAGAAGTGACAGAGTGGCCAAGTATAACAGACTTCTCCGGATCGAGGAGCAGCTTGGAAGGAATGCGTGCTACAGAGATCCCTTCCTGACAGTATAGATAAATCTGCATCTGGAAAGGAAACTGTACTGAGCATTATTCACTGAATGATACAGACAGAAAATGACAGTATCTGTGAAAATAGCCTGTAAAGCAGAAACAGGAATAAAATACAGGAGATAAGAGAAAATGCACATGAAAAAGGGGATCAGGGAACTGGCGAAAAGAACACTGGCGCTTGCCATGACAGTGGCAGCAGTATGGACACTGCAGCCTGCGGAGGCACATGCGGTGAATGCAAACGGAAACATTGCACAGGGTGTTGATGTTTCCAAACATAATGGAAGTGTAAACTGGTCACAGGTAGCCGCCAGCGGCATGAAATTTGCATTTATCAAGGCCGGAAGTACCAACAGCGGTGTGGATCCGAACTTTGATGCCAATATGAAGGGTGCAGCGGCGGCAGGACTTAAGACGGGCGTATATGTCTATTCCTATGCAACGACACCGGAGGCTGCACAGAATGAAGCAAATCTGGTGCTGCAGTGGATCAGCAATTATACAGTGAATTATCCGGTTGTTTTTGATATTGAGGACAAATGCCATAAGAATCTGTCAAACCAGCAGCTTATTGATATTATCAATGCGTTCTGTACCACGATTGATGCAGCCGGTTATTATCCTATGGTGTATTCCTATAAGAATATGTTTGCCACAAAGCTTTCCATCTGTGGATGGGACAAATGGGTGGCGCAGTACAGCAGTAACTGTGATTACAATAATAATGTCTGCTTCTGGCAGTATTCCAGCTATGGAAAAGTGAACGGGTTTGGCAGCCGTGTGGATGTGAACTATCAGTACAAGGACTACAGTACCCTGATCATTCCAGAGGGATTTATTGCCCATAACGGACAGACCAGATTCTACCGCAACTGGAAGATGCAGAGAGGCTGGGTAGATTATAATGATACCAGATATTATCTGGATGGTGCTGGCAATCTGGTAAGAGGCTGGTATTCTGATGATAAGGGAACCTACTACCTGACACCGGAAGATGGCCAGATCGCGAGGGGTCAGTATGTGGCAGAAGGAAATAACTATTATTTTACCGCAGAAGGAATCAAGACAGCAGGCTGGGTTACAGTAGGAGAACAGAAGTTTTATTATGACCCTCAGAACAATGGTATCATGAAGAAGGAATGGTATTCTGATGATAAAGGGAATTTCTATTTCTTTGACAGAACAGACGGTCATATGCTGACAGGAGACCAGGTGATTGATGGACTGAAATTTCTTTTCAGTGCAGATGGAATCAGACAGAGCGGTATGATCGCCAGAGAAGATGGCTCCAGCTATTATTATGATCCGGCCACAGGACAGATGGTATCCGGCTGGTTCAATATTGCAGATAAGACTTACTATGCAGATGAACTGGGGCATATCGTAACAGGAATTTATCCGGTAGCAAAGCAGAACTATTACTTTGATGAAAAGGGTGTACTGATCAGAAACCAGGTACTGGATCTGAATGGTGTGCAGTATCAGGCTGATGAGAATGGTGTCCTGACAGAGATCGTACAGGCACCGGAGGAAGCGGCTGCAGCACAGGCATCTGCAAAACCTGCGAAATAGGAAATAATTTACAGAAATACTTGAAAATTCAAATAGCATATGATAAACTGATGTTTGTTTGCATTAGGAGGTGTGAAAATGGCAGCACTTAGAATCGTAATTCAGATTTTATTTATTTTAATATGTATCATTTTAACTGTAATCGTTCTGATGCAGGAAGGTAAATCTGCAGGGCTGGGAGCGATCAGTGGTGCAGCGGAAACATACTGGGGCAAGAATAAAGGCCGTTCCATGGAAGGTAAGCTTGTTAAGTTTACGAAGTATCTGGCGATAGGCTTTATGGTCATCAGTGTTATATTAAATCTTAATGTATTTTAGGACTTAAGGCATTCCGCAGGGAATGCCTTTTTTGTGTCATAGGAAATTACGTGGATGTCGTTCAAAGCGACCCACCTGTGCAGAAGAAACAGAAAAGCAGAGCAGCAGGCCGACTGGAAACATGATGGAGAATATGGACAGATCATTATATGAAAAGCGCAAAAATTTAATATGTGAACTGGTAAATGACAGGTTTTATGTTCCCATGAAGGAGAAAGAACTGGCTGCTTTTATGCAGGTCCGTCCGGAAGAAAGGGAGGAGCTGAAGTTGATCCTGAATGACCTTCTGATGGAAGGGAGACTTCAGATCTCCAAACGTGGCAAGTATACCAAGGGAGAAGAAGGCGGAGGGCTTATTGGTACTTTTATCAGTCATCCTAAGGGCTTTGGCTTTGTGGAGATCGAAGGCAGGAGTGAAGACCTGTATATTCCCGAGAGCGGCGTAAACGGAGCGTTTCATCAGGATCAGGTACAGGTAGAACTTCTGAAGGGACAGGGAGGCAGAAGACAGGAAGCCAGGATCGTGAAGATCTTATCCCACGGGCTTACCAGGATAGTAGGAACGTATCAGAAGTCAAAGAGCTTTGGCTTTGTGATCCCGGATCTGGAAAAGATCAGTACAGATATTTATATTCCGGCAGAAGGTTCTAAAGGAGCAGTTACCGGACATAAAGTAGTAGTGGAACTTACCAATTACGGGGATGACAAACACAAGCCGGAGGGCAGAGTGACTGAAATCCTTGGACATGTGAATGATCCGGGAGTAGATATCCTGTCGATCGTAAAAGGGTATGATCTTCCTGTGGAATTTGAGGAGAAGATCCTGAACCAGGCAGAGCGTGTCGGCAAGCCTGTATCAGAGGCAGATATGGCTGGCAGAAAGGATCTGCGCTCCCTGCAGATGGTTACGATAGACGGTGAAGATGCCAAGGATCTTGATGATGCGGTCAGCCTGACGAAAGAAGGAGAAGATTACTGTCTTGGTGTCCATATTGCGGATGTCAGCAATTATGTGCAGGAAAATTCGGCACTGGACAGAGAGGCACTGAAGCGTGGTACCAGTGTTTATCTTGTAGACAGAGTGATCCCCATGCTGCCACATACTCTGTCAAACGGGATCTGTTCCCTGAACCAGGGTGAGGACAGGCTTGCGCTGAGCTGCCTGATGAAGGTGAATAAAAAAGGAGAAGTGATCTCCTATGAGATCGCCGAAACCGTGATCTGTGTAGACAGAAGAATGAGCTATACAGCAGTAAAGAAGATCCTGGAAGAGGAAGATCCTGAAATGGTCCGGGAATATGAAGAACTGGTTCCCATGTTTCAGGATATGCAGGAACTGGCAGCTATCCTCCGTAAAAAGAGAAGACAGAGAGGCTCTATAGATTTTGATTTCCCGGAGAGTAAGATCATTCTTGATCAGAAAGGAAATCCGCTTTCCATAGAACCCTATGAAAGAAATGTGGCTACGGATCTGATCGAGGATTTTATGCTGCTTGCCAATGAGACGGTAGCACAGCACTTTTACTGGCAGGAGATACCGTTCCTTTATCGGACACATGAAACCCCGGATATGGAGAAGATAGAGAAGCTGGCGACATTTATCCATAATTTTGGTTATCATATCAAGATCAAAACAAGCGACCATGAGGTACATCCAAAGGAGATCCAGAAGCTCCTTGCCAGCATTGAGGGGACGGAAGAGGAAGCACTGATCGCAAGACTGGCGCTCAGAAGCATGAAGCAGGCAAAGTATTCTGTGGAATGTACCGGTCATTTTGGGCTTGCCTGTGACTGTTACTGCCACTTTACGTCACCGATCCGGCGATATCCGGATCTGCAGATCCACAGGATCATCAAGGAACAGCTGCGCGGACGTCTTATGGAAAAGAGGATCGAGCATTATAAGGAGATACTCCCGGAGGTTGCAAAGCAGACCTCGAAGCTGGAGAGACGTGCAGATGAAGCGGAGCGTGAAACAGATAAGCTGAAGAAGGCACAGTATATGAAACGTCATATCGGAGAGACTGTGGAAGGTATTATTTCCGGTATTACTGCATGGGGGATTTATGTGGAGCTGCCAAATACGGTGGAAGGCATGATCCACGTGTCGAGGCTGACGGGTGATTACTATTATTACAGAGAGGAGACCTTTGAAATGGTGGGAAGAGATACCGGAAGATGCTTTAAGCTGGGAGAAAGACTCAGGGTTTTCGTAGATGGTGTCGATATGGTATCAAAGAGCGTGGATTTTCTGCTTGCAGAAGATGATATGGAAGAAGGGGAGCAGGAATAATGGCAAAAGAAGAAATGAAGCTTGTTGCAAATAACAAGAAGGCCTATCATGATTATTTTATAGAAGAAAAGTATGAGGCAGGACTGGTCCTTCACGGTACGGAAGTCAAGTCCCTGCGTATGGGAAAATGCAGTATCAAGGAAGCATTTATCCGGATCGAAAACGGAGAAGTATATGCCTATGGCATGCATGTCAGTCCCTATGAAAAGGGCAATATCTTCAACAAGGATCCGCTGCGCCCAAAGAAGCTGCTGCTGCATAAACAGCAGATCCGGAAGCTGATCGGAAGCAGTGCGGAGAAGGGATATACACTGGTACCTCTGCAGGTATATTTCAGGGATGGCAGAGCCAAGATCGAGATCGGACTTGCACGTGGTAAAAAGCTGTATGACAAGAGACAGGATATTGCCAAAAAGGATCAGAGAAGAGAGGCAGAGAAGGAACTGAAGATCCGCCTGAAAGGTTAAAATTTTGATTGCTATTTTATAAATAACTGTTATACTTACAGTAGATATAAGGGTTAGTAAAGGTTTCGACAGGGATCTTGCAGCTGGAGAAGCTATCCGCAGGCGATGCGTCAAATCGCAACATTAAATACAAACGCTGAAGATAATTTAGCATACGCTGCCTAATGGCAGCTGTCCGCTTTAGTGCACCTACACATTAAAATCCGGGCATCGACTATGTAGGAAACGACACAGGTTAAGCTTTGCACCTGTAGGCGTATCATGAAGCTACTGAACGGATCTGGGTGTCGGTTTCCAGATCCGGGAGGGAATGAGGGTTTCCCGAAACAATCGACTATGATAGTAGAAGGACAGGGAATGGGTCTTTGGACGCGGGTTCGACTCCCGCCTAATCCACTACCCTAAAATCCATGAATACGAGGGGATTTCGTGTTCATGGATTTTTTTGAAAGGAAGTACTTATGGCACAGAAGGATGAGTATCAGGTTGATGGCTATCTGTTTGTTTCAAAGGAAGACAGAGATCTGGCACTGGAAGAAAAACAGAAGATAGACTATTTCGAAGAGAAAACAAAGGGCAAGAATAAGGCCATGCTGATGAATCTGTATGACAGTATTCTGGATCAGAAGCTGTTTAAGACACCGGTTGGCTTTGAATATTTAAGAAAGCTCAGAGAGGAACTGATTGCAGACGGATATAATGAAAATGAGATACGTCCGATCCCTTTCTACAGAAGCTTTTCGTACAAGACCGGTGAAGAGGTAGATGCTTCTTATGTGAAGCGCAGGGTGCGGCCGTCTGACAGAAAAGAAAGGAAAGCAGATTATCTGCAGATATCGGTGTGTTTTAATCTGCTGCTTACATTGCTTGTGATCACGATGTTTGTGATCACAATGAAAAGTGACAATCCAAATATCCTGAATTATAAAAATCAGATTTTGAATGAATATGCATCCTGGGAACAGGAACTAACAGAAAGAGAGAACAGAGTCAGAGAGAAAGAACAGGAGCTTTCCATAGAGGCTCCGGAAGAATCAGAGGTGATCACAGATGGAGAAAATGAAAATACTGGTCGTTGATGATGAAGCGAGAATGCGTAAACTGGTTTCGGATTTCCTTACCAGAAGTGGTTATGAGGTACTTGAGGCAGGAGATGGCAGCGAGGCACTGGATGTCTTTTTCGAACAGAAGGATATTGCTCTTGTTATACTGGATGTCATGATGCCTAAAATGGATGGCTGGCAGACATGCAGGGAGATCAGACAGTATTCCAAAGTACCGATCATCATGCTGACGGCAAGAAGCGATGAAAAGGATGAACTTCAGGGGTTCCAGCTTGGTGTGGATGAATATATCAGTAAGCCTTTCAGCCCAAAGATCCTGGTGGCCAGGGTTGAGGCAATCCTTCGCAGAACCGGGCAGGCAGAATCAGAAGATAAGCTTTCTATGGGCGGCATCGTTCTTGATAAGGAGGCACACAGTGTAACCATTGACGGTAAAGAAATAGAGCTGAGCTACAAGGAATTTGAACTGCTTGCTTATTTTATGGAAAATAAAGGCATTGCACTTTCCAGGGAGAAGATCCTGAATAATGTCTGGAATTATGATTACTTTGGCGACGCCCGTACCATTGATACCCATGTAAAAAAACTCCGCAGCAAAATGGGTGAGAAAGGTGATCTGATCAAGACCATCTGGGGTATGGGTTATAAGTTTGAGGTATAAAAATGTCCCATCCACCGATTGTAAAGCGGTCGCCAGGCATTCGTCATTCTATCAAGAAACAGATGGCTGCGGTATTCAGTCTGCTCATGATGGGAACGATTTTGCTGTGCTGGTTCATTAATAATTTTTTCCTTGGAGAATACTATATTTCCAAAAAGCAGAATGCCATGTTTGCAACTTATCAGATCCTGAATAAGGCAGCAAATGATGGTACACTTTCTACAGACAGTTTTGATATCGAGTTCCAGAAAATCTGTGGAAAATATAATGTAAATTATATCCTGCTCGATGCAGAATCCAAAACACTGAAAACATCAACACCGGATTACAGCACTTACAGCCGGAGACTTCTGAACAATCTGTTCGAGGAAAATGCAGAACATCAGAGACTTCTGGAAACCGGCGAGAAATATGAGATCCAGATTGCCGAGGATGACAGAACGGCAACAGAATTTCTGGAAATGTGGGGGGTTCTTGACAATGGGAATCTGTTCCTGTTCAGAAGTCCACTGGAGAGCATTCGGGAAAGCGTGAAGCTGGCAAACCGGTTCCTCGGAGAAGTGGGAATTGCTTCGGCCATTATCAGTGCTGTGATCGTATATCTGATCTCCAGGCAGATTACGAAACCGATCGAAGAACTGACGGGAATTTCAGAAAGAATGATCCATCTTGATTTTGATGCAAAATATACCGGCAGGAGCAAAACGGAGATTGCACAGCTTGGCCAGAATATCAATGAACTTTCCTGTACACTGGAACAGACGATCTCGGAACTGAAAAGTGCCAATAATGAACTGCAGAGAGACATTGAGAGAAAGAACAAGATTGATGAGATGCGAAAGGAATTTCTGGCAAATGTGTCTCATGAACTGAAAACACCGATTGCCCTGATCCAAGGATATGC
Organism: uncultured Lachnospiraceae bacterium; assembly: GCA_902766365.1. Classification (GTDB taxonomy): domain Bacteria; phylum Bacillota; class Clostridia; order Lachnospirales; family Lachnospiraceae; genus Suilimivivens. The sequence goes on from CACXDC010000167.1 coordinate 10,712, forward strand.
AGAAGGCCTGAAAGAAGGGATTTCTGATGATGAGGAGAGCAGGAACTTTTACTGCGAGGTCATCATGGATGAAGCAGCCAAGATGAATAATATGGTAAAGAAACTGATGACACTGAATGAACTGGAGTTTGGCAATGAAAAGGTGGAAATGGAACGCTTTGATATCGTAGCCCTGATCCGAAACTATCTGCAGGCCTCAGAACTGCTCTGCAGACAGAAAGAGATCGAGGTGATCATGGAAGCACAGGATCCTGATTACGTGTGGGCTGATGAATTCATGATTGAA
>CACXDC010000168.1 GCA_902766365.1 uncultured Lachnospiraceae bacterium
AACGGCAAGATCATCCGTCCGGCCTATAAACCGATCTGTGAGGACAAAATATATGTTCCGATCGAGAACCGCTGAACAGATTTTAAACCAGCCTGAAATTGAAAGCATCCTGAATTTAAAGCAAAAAGTACTGTGCTCCGGGGAGATCCCTTTCCAGGTTCTTCTCCCTGTATGCACAGTACTTTATTTTTGTGTCTTATTATTTCTTAGGAAAACCGTTTTCAGATTCCCGGCATTTCTCAGATTCCCAGGAAATCCATAACTGTCTGCTTCATCTCTGTCTTATCACAGACATGATCATGGAGCACCGGTGCCGTCCTGATCTCTTCAATGGCTCTCGGTACGGGAGTCCCTGAAATCTCAGAAAGCCTGTCTACCAGATCAAAGTCACTCATATCGTTGTACTTCTCATCGATCGCTTTCATGACACTTCTTGTAAATTTGTATGGACTTGCCGTGGATGCAATCACAGAAACACTTGTATCCCCGGTATCTTTCAGATATTTTTTGTAAACACAGGATGCCACTGCTGTATGGGTATCGATCACATACCCGGTCTTATCATACAGATCATGGATCGTCCCTGCCGTTTCCTCTTCACTTGCATAATTACCATAAAAATCAGCAAGCTGTGCCTTCATCTCTTCTGTAATGGTATACTTTCCATCCTGCTTCAGTTCATTCATCAGCTCTCTGTTCTTATCAGGGTCATCTCCTGCTATCCTGTAGATCAGACGCTCCAGATTACTTGATACCAGAATATCCATGGAAGGTGAACTGGTCAGCATAAACTCCCTATTTCTGTCATATGTCCCTGTAGTGAAGAAATCATAAAGAACCTTATTCTCGTTGGAAGCACAGATCAGCTTATGGACCGGAAGCCCCATCTGCTTTGCATAAAATGCAGCAAGGATATTTCCAAAGTTACCTGTAGGTACAACAAAATTAACGGCTTCACCATCTTTGATCTTCTCTTCCTCAAGAAGCTTTACATAGGCATATACATAATAAGCCACCTGGGGGATCAGTCTTCCGATATTGATGGAATTGGCAGAAGAAAACTGAAAGCCTTTCTCAGCCATATAAGCAGCCAGTTCCTTATCAGCAAACATCTGCTTGACACCGGTCTGTGCATCATCAAAGTTACCATGGATACCTACCACATATGTATTTTTGCCCTTCTGGGTCACCATCTGTTTCTCCTGGATGGGGCTGACACCGTTCTTTGGATAGAACACAATGATCCTTGTACCATCTACATCGGCAAACCCGGAAAGTGCTGCCTTACCGGTATCTCCGGAGGTTGCTGTCAGGATCACGATCTCCTTTGTCACATGGTTCTTTCTGGCTGATGTGGTAAGAAGATGCGGCAGGATAGACAGTGCCATATCCTTAAATGCGATCGTTGCTCCATGGAACAGCTCCAGATAATAGGCACCATCTGCTTCTACAAGAGGTGCGATCGCTTCTGTATCAAACTTGGAATCATATGCCTTTGCAATACAGCTTTTCAGTTCTTCTTCTGTAAAATCTGTAAAATAAAGTTTCATAACCTCATAGGCAACTTCACCATATGTCATATGGGACAGCTCTTCCAGTGATTTATCAAGTGCCGGTATCTTCTCCGGTACGAATAATCCGCCATCGTCAGCCAGCCCCTTCAGAATTGCTTTCGATGCTGTGACCGGATTTCCCTCAGTTCTCGTGCTATGATACAAGATTTCCATGTTTTTCTTCCTTCCGTGTTCGTTCCTTTGTAGTCTTGATTTATGATTTTTTATCATTCTAGCATAAACAGAATTGCTTGACAAGCAATACACTCTTTATCTTGCCCTAAAAAACTCATGCCCTCCATAGGAAAAAAGACGTACCAGACAATTGTCAAACCACTTCATTTTTCCTTCTTCCGCATATTTTCTGGCAGCAAAATACAGTGCTCCTTCTGTGACATCCTCCCCCTTAAGAACCCTGTCCACTGCTTTTCTTGTTTCTTCCGTTACCACTGCATTCTGATAGGTTCCATTGGCCACCGGCGAAAACTGGTAAACACCATTTTCATTCTGAAATACAACCTCTTCTACGGTATCCGGAAACTTACTGTTTTCCACACGGTTCATTACGACACCGGCTACCAGCATTTTCCCTTTTTCATCTTCACTTCCTGCCTCAGCCTGTACAATCTTAAGCAGTATCTCATAGTCTTTATCTGACAGCTTGCTGTATGCCGGCTTTTCCATTACCTCATAATCCACAATACGCTGTCCTGAAGAAGCCCTTTTCAGATAGCCGAAAAAATGCTCCTTAACAGGTCTGCTTTCCTGTACACTGGTAAGCTGAAATGCCGGTGATGCAGCAAACAGGTTTGCCCTGACCCCGGTCACGCAGAACCACCCTGCAAGGAAAAGTGTATTACACAGAAATAACCGAATAATAAAATTTTTATACATTCTTTTTTACCTGTTCCTTTCTGTCCACTAACTATTCTATACATGGAGGCCTGAAAATATTTCTAAAAATTCATTTTTCTGTAATTTATTTCAAAATTGTTAACTCTATGCTATACTGTTTCCATGAAAAAGAAGCTTCCCGGTGTGTATGAAACCACAAAAAAAGACGGCAGTATTTACTACCGTTCTTCTATCACTTATCATCAGAAACATATCAGCCTTGGCAGTTATGATACCGCTGCCAGGGCTTTTGGAGCATACCTGGAAGCAGACTCTCTGCTGAAGGATCCTTCCCTGTCTTTTCCGGCGCACTCAGAGCTTCGCATCCTGCCTTTTGAAAAATGGGTATGTCTGATCAATTTCCGGGACAATGGCATCTATATTGCCAATCCTATCTACCTTCATCCAAGATACTTTGAATACTTTCTGACTGCCCACGAAATCCTGAAATTTGATATTGATGATCTCTTTTATTATTCCAGTCACAAGATCATGCAGAGGGGACGTCATTTCTTCGTTTCAGAATATGGTATGCAGACCAGTATTGCCAGCCGCTATGGCATCAAAAACTATGCCGTTTCCGGCCGGGATTATCGCTTTGTCAACGGGGACTGCAACGATTTCCGATATGAAAACATAGAGATTCTGAACCATTATCACGGTGTCAGAGAGAAAAAAGAAAAGAATACGGTCCGTTATACAGCACGGATCCATATCAACGGGAATTATACGATCGGCACCTATGACAGTGCCGAGGAAGCCGCCATCGCTTACAACAAAGCTGCTGATATCCTGCATAAAGCAGGCGTATGCAGGCAGTTTGCCGTAAACTATATTGAGGAGCTCTCCCCCTCTGCCTATGCAGAGATCTACAGAAAGCTCCCCATTTCATCCAGGATCATACATTATAAGCCATAATCTTCTGATTTTATTTATTTGCATAATCAGTAAAACTGATCACATAAGATGCCGGCTTTTCCACACCATTTATATTTTCCTGTGCTGCATATTCCCACATCTTATACTGATAGGGATATGTTGGTACGGCTTCCTCATCTTCCAGAAATACATCATGATTCTTCAGCAGTTCAGAGGGCAGGATATCTGTCAGCAGAAAATTGGTATCTCCATAAAGGATACCCTGATACCCGGCATCTTCTATATCCTTCAGAAAGGCCTGTGCAATCTCTGTTCTGTCCTTTTCATCCAGAATATCTGTTCTTGCCGTATCTGTCTCAATATTTTCCATCTGCAAGGCAACCGGATAACTGATCTTATAGGGAAGGAGCTGGTTTTTTACAAAAGCCGCCTCCTCTACTGCCTCTTCTACAGTAACTGCCTGGGAAGAAAAATAACATCCGACAGCAAGTCCGGCTTTCTGTGCTGCTTCCATTCTTGTCGTAAAATCAGGATCCAGAGAGATCAGACCGGTTCCATATCCTCTGCCGCCCACCTTCAGCATGACAAAGTCAATTCCATCTTCACTCAGTCTGTCAAAATCTACTGTACCGTTCTCACTGGAAATCATCACTCCAAGCCTTGACAGCTTCTTATTTCCGCTGTAATATGCCATCTTCCCGTTAGTGATCTTCAGCTTCGTAAAATCATAATCTGCCTTCGGCAGCTTGTCATCAATTTCGATCCACTCTTCTGTCCCGTCCTTATAGGTGACCTGGATATGCTTTCCGTCAGCCGCCAGTTCCTCCTCTGTAGGTGAAGGTGACGGGGTTTTATCCGGTGTTTCCGATGGTGACGGACTTGCCTCTTCCTCTACCGCTGTTCCTGTTCCATCATACATGTCCCAGAAATCCAGATCCTCTGCCCGGAGCTTATGCTCCCGGTACAGCTTTTCTATGCTGGCATCTCCATAATCCTCTTCTGCTTCTTCCTCTGCCACTGGCGTTTCTGTAGCCGATGCCGCTGCAAGCGCCTCCGCTCTTTTTTTTGCCCCGGATCTGCTTTGACTGTTGCTAACAAGCACTACCGCTAATATAATAAAGATCAGGGCGGAAATTGCCGCTATCGTATAGATCACCGGTGCACTGACCTTTCGGTCTTCCGGTTCTTCTGGTAAATACATACACTCACTCCACTTTCTGAAAGGTGTTTACCACCTGTGAAATGAGTATACAATATTCTGCCCGGATTTTACAACTCCAAAAACAATATCACCCTCAAAACAATCTCAGATGGATCCTCCCGGATACCCAGGGCACAGGATCCCATACAGGACTCTGACTATGAAAAAAAACAGCTTTTTATTTTATCTTATCCTATTTTCCTCCTGTCTCTTTTTTCTGACAGGCTGCCAGAGAAATGCTGTGGAAACAACGAAAACAGGTTTTTACCTGAATACGGTTGTTTCCATCACCCTCTATGACAGAAAAGAGGACGATCCTCTCTTTGACGAAGCCATGTCGCTGATCGGGGAATACGACAGTCTCCTCAGTAAAACAGCAGAAGGAAGTGATATTTACCGGATCAACCATGCAGGTGGTTCTCCGGTGGAAGTTGATGAACGGACAGCAGAACTCTTATCTATCGCCCTGTCCTATGCTTCTCTTTCAGACGGTCTTGTAGACCCTACCATCGGTACCCTTTCTGAACTTTGGAATTTCGGAGATACCAACGAAGGGATCGTTCCTCACAGAGAAGATATAGAAGAAGCACTCTCCCACATTGATTATACGAAAGTAAAGCTCTCCGGCAATACGGTCACCCTTCTTGACCCTGATGCCAGACTGGATCTTGGTTTCATTGCCAAAGGCTATATTGCCGATAAGTTAAAAGCATATCTCACAGAAAATGGTGTAACAAACGGCATTATCAACCTTGGCGGCAATGTCCTGACAATCGGTACGAAACCGGATGGATCCGACTATCACATCGGTGTGCAGAAGCCTTTTGCAGAAACAGGCACTGCTCTGACCACCCTGACTGTCAGTGACAGATCCCTTGTTTCCTCCGGAAACTATGAACGATACTTTGAGAAAGATGGCATCCTCTATCACCACATTCTTTCTACCAAAGATGGATACCCTGTAAACAGTGGGCTAAACGGTGTTACAATCATCAGCAAAAACTCAGTTGACGGAGACGCTCTCTCCACACTCTGCTTTATTCTCGGCTATGAAAAGGGACGCAAATTAATAGACAGCCTCCCGGATACAGAGGCTGTCTTCATAAATGATGCCGGTGAACTGATCACTGGATGATTCCCTGTTCACTTCTGATCTGAACCAGAATGCCGGGTCAGATCCTTCTTACCTGGCAGATCACAGGATACGGATATCCTTCCGGCAAAATTCTCTGTTCCATCAGGATACAGATACCTTTCCTGCAAGAACTTCTTCATAGTCTGTGAGATTCTTCTGCAGCAGTGCAGGGGTATCCAGTCCATAAGGACATTTGCTCCTGCATTTATTACAGTGCAGACAGTTTTTGATCTTGTTCATCTTTGCCTGCACTTCTTCCGTAAGCTGCAGCTTTGACGGAGATCTGCGAAGCAGCAGTGACATTCTTGCGCAGTTATTGATCTCAATTCCTGCAGGACATGGCATACAGTACCCACAGCCTCTGCAGAAATCCCCGGACAGTTCTTCTCTGTCCTTCCGGATCAGCTCTGCGATCTCTTCTGTCATTTCCGGTGGATTCTCTATATAGGAAAGAAATTCATCCAGCTCAGATTCTCTCTGTACACCCCAGATCGGCAGTACATTTTCATACTGCGCCGCATGGGCATAAGCCGCTGCCGAGTTGGTGATAAGACCTCCTGAAAGTGCCTTCATGGCAATAAAACCCATATCCTTTTCCCTGCAGGCTTCCACCAGCTCCAGGTCCTTCTCCGTTGCAAGATAGCAGAAGGGGAACTGCAGCGTTTCATATAAGCCACTCTCTATTGCTTCTTTCGCTACATGCAATCTGTGATTGGTGATTCCGATATGACGGATCTTTCCTTCCTTTTTCGCTTCCAGTGCCGCATCATACAGACCACTCTCATCTCCTGGTCTTGGACAGAAGGCCGGATTGTGGAACTGATAGATATCTATATAGTCACACCTGAGATTCTCAAGACTCTTTTTCAGATCCTCCTTAAGTCCTTCTCCTGTCTGCGCTCCTGTTTTGGTTGCAATATAAAGGCTCTCTCTTTTCTTTTCAAAGGCAAGCCCAACCTTATGTTCACTGTCACTGTAGGCTCTTGCTGTATCAAAGAAGCGGATCCCTCCATCATAGGCTTTGTTCAGAAGCGCTACTGCCGCCTCATCACTGATCCTCTGGATGGGAAGTGCACCAAATCCATTTTTGTTTACTACAATTTCTGTTTTTCCAAGTCTGACCTGTACCATATATTCTCCCTGCTGTTTATTCATGTGCCACAATAGATTTTCTCGGACACTTCTGTGCACAGATGCCGCATCCCTTACACTGGTCATAAAGGATCGTGGCATTGAAGTTCTCTACATTCACAGCCTCTGCCGGGCAGTTCTTCTTACAGAGCTGACAGCCGATACAGGATACTGTACAATCCTTCATCGCTACCGGTCCCTTATCCTGTGAGCTGCAGGCGACTGCATACTTTGCATCGTAAGGGATCAGACTGATCAGGTGCTTCGGACATACCTCCACACATTTGCCACATGCCTTGCAGGCTTCCTTATCCACCTTCGCTACCCCGTTCTCTACATGGATCGCATCAAAGGGACAGACACTGACACAGGAGCCATAACCAAGACATCCGTAATTGCAGCTCTTTGCACCTCCATTGGGTACAAAGGAAAGCATACGGCAGTCATGAATCCCTGCATATTCATAATCCGAAGTAGTCTTCTCACAGTCACCCTGGCACTGTACAAAGGCAACCATCTTCTGTTTCTCTTCTGCCGTCACTCCCATAATACCTGCGATCACCTTTCCTACAGGCTCTCCGCCTACCGGACAGGCATTGACCGGTGCTTCCCCTTTGGCGATCGCCGCTGCAAGGCCGCTGCAGCCGGGGAATCCACATCCACCACAGTTATTTCCAGGAAGTGCCTCTAATACGGCCGCTTCTCTTTCATCTACCTCTACTTTAAATTTGATTGCCGCAATCCCGAGGAATACTCCTACGAAAAGACCAACGCCTCCAACTGCAGCAACTGCCAGTAAAATTCCTGTTATATCCACCTGTCTTACCTCCTATAAGAGTCCTGAAAATCCGCAGAAGGCAATCGCCATCAGACCTGCTGTCACCAGCACGATAGGCATACCACGGAAGGATTTCGGGATATCATTATACT
>CACXDC010000169.1 GCA_902766365.1 uncultured Lachnospiraceae bacterium
ATCATGGCAATCATCCCTCTTTCGTACAAATTTCCAAAGCAAAAAATACTGTGGATTTCTATAAGCAACAGAGGGTCACAGTCCCCCTGAGGAAGGACTAACCGCCTACCGTTATGGTAGCATCTCATAATAAAAGTATAAACGGAAAACTTGTTTACAGTCAACAAAAAGAAACAATATATAAATATTAAATTTTCGTAAAAACATATGGACTTAAATTTAAGAAATTGGCTGTATATGAGAGGGCTTTATAAATTAAGAAAGAAGAACTAACTGAAAACCAGATAATCTGTTATAATTATAAAAACATACTGAGTGTGACGTTGGAACAATGAAGTTAAAACACCAATATGAGAAATCCGGATTTAAACGGATTGGAACGTTTCCGGGCTTCATGAAAATAGACGGAAAAGATATCAGCTTTGATATTATGCTGCTTTATCTGTAAAACCGAAAAGAAAGTAAAGGTACAAAAGATATGCAATATATAAAATTACAGATCGGCTGTATGCTGGTGATCCTTTATATTGTGATCACCTATGTAAAGGCCACGAAAAAGGGAAAGATCCCCTGCAACAGAATATTTGATGCCCTGATGGTAGCGGCACCGTGGGCAGTTTTCTTTGATGGACTGACAGCCTGGTTTGTCAATCATATGGATCTGATACCGGCAGCAGTGAACCGGGCAGCACATCTGCTGTTTTTCGTATTCATGGATCTGACGATCATCATTACCGCAATGTATATGTATGATCTGCTGATCGGTTTTAAACATGGTAATCAGAAAAAGAAGTACTGGTTTATCATACCGGGGGCAGTTTCCCTGCTCCTGATCATAGCAGGGATCCGTCAGCTTACCTATATCCAGGGAAAGACTACGTGGTATTCCATGGGGTTTTCTGTGTATGTGTGCTTTGCAACCATAATCTGTTATTATGGGGCAATCCTGTATCTTCTGATCACAAGACACCGGTTCCTGCCGAAGGAAAAAATATTCGGAACCTTATCCTTTATTATAGTTCCGGGAATTATTCTGGCAGTACAGATCCGGTATCCGGAGGTACTGCTGACATCGATTTTTCCCATGATACTGATTCTTGGGATCTATATCGATTTTGAAAATCCATCGATCCGCAGGCTGACGCTGCACAGTGAGGAAATGGTGGACAGCTTCGCAACACTTGTAGAAAACAGGGATAACAATACTGGTGGACATATCAAAAGGACAAGAGCTTATGTAGACCTGATCCTGCAGAAAATGAGGCATGACAAGCGCTACCGGGATATTATGACCAGAGATTATATCGTAAATGTGAAGAATGCGGCACCTCTCCATGATATCGGCAAGATTGCCACACCGGACAGCATTCTGCAGAAGCCCGGCAAGCTTACGGATGAAGAGTATGCCATTATGAAGGAGCATGCAGCGAAGGGTGGAGAGATCATACAGAATACCTTTCATAATCTGGAGAATCCGGAATTTAAGCAGATCGCATATGAGGTGGCAAGATTTCATCATGAAAAGTATAATGGAAAGGGATACCCGGAAGGCCTGTGTGGAGAAGAGATTCCACTGCATGCAAGGATCATGGCGATTGCGGATGTATTTGATGCCATCTCCCAAAAGAGATGTTACCGGGATGCCATGCCGGTGGAGGAGTGTTTTGCCATTATTGAAAAAGGAGCCGGGGAAGATTTTGACCCGGCGCTTACGGAAATATTCCTGAATGCAAAAGCAGAAATAATACAGCTGATGAGAAGAACTGACGGGGGACGGCAGTGAAGACAGCGGCTGGTGAAGGGGAAGGATCATGGACAGATATCTTATAAGAAAAGCGGATGAAAAAGACCTGGATAGTATAGAAATGATATATGACAGGATACACGATGCGGAGGAGAGCGGAAAACTGACAACAGGGTGGATCAGAGGGATATATCCGGTAAGATGTACTGCGCAGGAAGCAATAAGAAGAGAAGATATGTATGTGCTGGAAAAAGAAAAAAGAGTGCTTGCCGCAGCTATTATCAACAGAGTACAGGGTGACATCTATGCACAGGGCAGCTGGAAATTTCCAGCAGAGAGTGAGAAAGTCTGTGTGCTTCATACGCTGGCAGTTTTGCCGGAGGAAGCCGGAAAAGGATATGGACAGGCAATGATCCGGTTTTATGAGAGCCTGGCGGAAAAAACAGGATGTACAGAACTCAGACTGGATACAAACGAAAAGAATCTGGCGGCCCGTACCCTGTATCAGAAAATGGGATATCAGGAGGCAGGGATCCTTCCAACGGTATTTAATGGAATTCCGGATGTAAGGCTTGTGCTGCTGGAAAAACAGATCTGATGAAAAAGTAAGGGAGACCATCATAGTTTAGCTGCCTTGCATAAACAGGAATAAGAAGATAAATGGGGAACGGGGAATGAAAGAGAAAAATGTAAAACGGACTGTCTGGATCAGTGGGATCCTGGTTCTTTTATGTGTGATAGCGGTCTGCGTATGTATGTTTTTGTTTTTATCATACATCAGAGGCTTTCGTGAGGTCACAGATGCGGACAGCTATGATAAATATTATGTTATGATCACAAAGGACAGAAAGTCAGCATTCTGGCAGTCTGTTTATCAGGGCGCTTATCAGAGGGGACTGGAAGAAAATGCCTATGTAGATCTTCTGGGAGAAAATCTGTCAGAGGATTATTCCAGGGAGGATCTGATGCGGATTGCCATTTCATCAGGTGTGGACGGTATTTTTGTGGAGGCAGATGAAGGAGAGCGGATCACAGAGCTGATCGATGTAGCGGTAGATAAGGGGATTCCTGTAGTCACACTGTTCGGAGACAGTACCCACAGCAAAAGATGCAGCTTTGTCGGAGTCGGCAGCTATAACCTTGGCAGGGAATATGGCAGACAGGTGCTGAAAATTGCAGAGGAACAGGAGAAAACGAAAGAAAAAGGAGAAATACAGGTAGCAGTCCTTATGAACGCCTATACGATGAATTCCGGGCAGAATATTATCTGCTCCGGTATTCAGGATGCCATAGAGCAGGAAAAGACGGGAGAAACAGAATTCTCGGTTTCCTATATTACAGTAGATGATACCAATACGTTTGCTGTAGAGGAGTCCATCAGGGATATTTTTATGGAGGAGAGACTGCCGGATGTTATCATTTGCCTGAACGAACTGAATACAACCTGTGTTTATCAGGCAGTTGTCGATTATAATCAGGTAGGACAGATCTCCATATTGGGATATTACGATTCTGACACGATCATCAATGCGATTGACAGGGATGTTGTGAATGCAACGATTTCCATCGATACGGAACAGATGGGAGGCTTCTGTGTAGATGCCCTGACAGAGTATTATCTGTTTGGAAACACCAGTCAGTATTTTACCGCTGATGTAACACTGATTGATAAAAGCAATGTAGCACAGTATCTGAAGGGCGGTGGTGAAGGTGAGGATTGATCTGAAAAAGATGTCCCTGCAGGAAAAGATAAGCTGTATTTTCATACTGGCCAATACACTGATATTTCTGGTTACATTGCTCCTTTTTACAGGGATCAACAGTATGTCACGGGAAATGGATATGGTATATGAGGATAACATGCATCTGAATGAGCTGTCAGATGCGCTGACAGCGGTACAGGACAGCATGACAGATTATCTGAATGCCAAGACCAGTGACTCACTGGAAGAGTTTTACCGGGATGAGCAGACCTACGCAGATATGGTTGAGGAGCTGAATGATGAGATCGCCGGTACTGCATTCTTACGCATGGAACGAAGTATCAGGCATATGTCGCAGGAGTATCTGGATGTAGTAGGACAGACGATCGAAGCCAAACGTGGACGAAATGTGGAAAAGTACAGGGTACGCTATGAAAATGCAACGCAGATGTATGGCTATATCAATACTTATATCAACAGCCTGAACAGTGAACGTTTCCGGAATAACTCTGAAAATTACAGTAAGCTGACCAATACCTTCCGCAGATTTGAGATGATCAGTATCCTGGTGCTGGCGGTTGTGATCGTGGGAAATGTGGTAGTGATCATACGGCTTACCGGTGGTATGATCAGGCCGCTCAAAAGACTGGCAACATCGGCCAATGAGGTTGCCAAAGGAAATTTTGACACAGAACTGATACCGGTTGCAGCCGAAGATGAGATCGGCATCGTGACCAAAGCTTTTAACCAGATGGTGGTCAGTATCAGACAGTATATCGAGAGGCTGCGGCAAAGCATGGAGATCCAGCAGTCCCTGAAGGAGAAAGAACTGATGATGGAAACGCATCTGAAGGATGCGCAGTTAAAATATCTGCAGGCGCAGATCAATCCTCATTTCCTGTTCAATACCCTGAATGCGGGTGCCCAGCTTGCCATGATGGAGGGAGCAGACCGTACCTACGATTATGTCCAGAACGTAGCGGAGTTTTTCAGATATAATGTAAAAAAGGGAAATGAAACGGTTACGGTCAGAGAGGAGATCGAGCTGGTAGATAACTATATTTATATTCTGAATGTAAGATTTTCAGGAGAGATCCATTACGAAAAGGAGATAGATGAAAGCCTGCTTTCCATACAGATGCCGGGAATGATCCTGCAGCCCGTCGTAGAAAACTGTGTCAATCACGGAATACGGGAGATGGAAGGTAAGGGGAAGATCTGGCTGAAGGTTTATCAGGAAGAGGACGTTGTCTGTATCAGTGTACGGGATAATGGAAAGGGAATCAGCCCGGAAAAGATAGAGAAGATCCTGAATGGCACTTACCGGGAAGAAAGACATGTGGGCGGTTCCAATGGCATTGGTATGGACAACGTTATTGCAAGACTTAAGCTGTATTCAGAAATGGATGATGTGATGAGCATATACAGCGGCGGAGAAAATCTGGGAACGGAATTTGTGATCTACTTAAAGAGAAAAGAACAGGGGGAGCCTTATCATGTACAGGGTCATGCTGGCTGATGATGAAGGAATTGTAATTGATTCCTTGAAGTTTATTATAGAAAAGGAATTTGGAGATCTTTGTGAGATCCAGTATGCAAAAACAGGAAGAAGTGTGATCGAACTGGCAGAAAACTTCCGGCCGGATATTGCGATCATGGATATCCAGATGCCGGGGATCAATGGAATCGATGCCATGAAGGAGATCCGGAAGACAAATGGCAGCACGGTATTTATCGTTATGTCGGCTTATGATAAGTTTGACTATGCACAGGAAGCAATTTCACTTGGGGTTCTTGAGTATATTACAAAACCCATGGAAAGAAAACGCCTTGTTTCTGTCCTGAAAAAAGCGATGGAAAAGATTGACAGGGAAAAGGAAAAACGGAAAAAGGAACTGCTGATCAAGGAAAAAATGGAAACGGTAGTGCCTATCATAGAGAGTGGACTGATCTCCAATATTCTCCTGCAGGAGCATTTTGAAGAAGATATAGACAATTACAAAACACTGCTTGGAATCGATACAAGATATGCCTATATGATCGCTGTAGTATGCGGGGATGAGCAGCAGGGTAATCATATGACCAACGCTGTGGGAAGCAGTGTCAGAATGCAGAATCATTATCAGGAGGTCAGGACGATCCTGAAGGAATATTTTAACTGCTATGTAGGATCGGTCATGGCCAATAAGCTGGCAGTCCTGGTACCTTATGCAAAAGAGACCATGGACTACAATGAACGTATCGAGCTGATAGAAAAGGCAAGAGAAGCAGTCAGATATCTGAGAAAACGGACAGATATCAGTTTCAGGATCGGCTTTGGAAGTGTAGGTGAAATGCGGGATATGGCAGATTCCTATACACAGGCGCTGCGGGCACTGGTGGAATCGACAGGAAGTGTTGCCCATGTGGATGACCTTCCGATCCGTTGCGAATTTGCAGGAGATTACCCGATCAAGCTGGAAAAACGACTGTTTGCTGAGGTTGAAAACGGGGAGATCAATAATGCGGCAGCAACGGCCAAAAGTTTTTTTGACTGGATGATGGGAAGCGGATCAGGACTTATGGATATCCGGCTGAAGGTACTGGAATTTGTATTGTGGTCAGAGCATCTTGCTTATGAAAAGGGTGGCATGACATATCAACTGAATGTCAGAAGTGATTATCTGCCAAGGATCATGAGCATGGAGGATCCGGAAAGACTGCGGCTCTGGTTTACAGACAAGGTAGTAGAGGCATGCAGGAATATCCAGAGTAAACGGTCGGAGAAATCTGGCAGTGTGATCGAAGAAGCCATGCGTTATATCAGGGAAAACTACAACAGGGATATTTCCCTTGATGATGTATCAAGAGAGGTCAATATCAGTCCTTATTATTTCAGCAAGCTGTTTAAGGACAGTACGGATCAGAATTTTATTGAGTATCTGACCAATCTGAGAATGGAGAAGGCAAAGGAACTGATCCTGACAACAGAAAATTCCATGAAGGAGATCTGTTCCATGGTGGGGTATGCTGACCCCAATTATTTCAGCAGGACCTTTAAGAAAAACGTGGGTGTAACACCTACGGAATATAAGGAAAACAAGGGGGATACGGTACAATGAAAAGGACGGGCCAGTTTATTTCGTTATTGCTGATCCTTGCACTGATCATGACGGGCTGCAGCGGATCTGAGAAGGGAACAGCGGAAAGAAAACAGGATAAGGAAGATAAGATCCAGATCGGCCTGTGCTTTGATTCCTTTGTCATTGAAAGGTGGCAGAGGGACAGGGATATTTTCGTTTCCATGGCCAAAGAACTGGGGGCAGAAGTCAATGTGCAGAATGCCAATGGGGATATTGAGGAGCAGAGGAAACAGATCGATTACTTTATTGATAAGGGCATGGATGTGATCGTGATCATCTGTATTGATTCGAATACGCAGAGTGACTGTGTACAGAAGGCAAAGGATGCCGGGATCAGGGTGATCGCTTACGACAGACTGATCCGGAATGCAGATGTGGATCTGTATATTTCCTTTGATAATGAAAAGGTTGGCACCATGATGGGAGAAGCCCTTGTGGAGAAAGGGATCGATGGCGGTAAGGTGCTGATGCTTGGAGGATCGGCAACGGATAATAATGTACCTCTTGTAGAAGATGGATTCCGGAAAGTCATGGGAGCACATAATGTGACGATCCTGGATTCCATGCATGCGGAAGGGTGGAAAGCGGAACTGGCGTCCGCATATCTGGATGACCATATGGATCTTGTGACAGAAACAGATGCCATCATGTGCGGCAATGATGATCTGGCAAGTAAGGTGGTACATAACCTGAAAGAAAAGCGGATGGCTGGAGATATTCTTGTAGTGGGACAGGATGCGGATCTGGAGGCCTGCCAGCGTATTGTGGAAGGAACCCAGGTCATGACAGTGTATAAGCCGGTAGAAAAGCTTGCAAGGAAGGCTGCAGAATGTGCAGTGAAGCTGGCTAAAGGAGAAGAACTTCAGGGAACGGTGCCGATGAATGACGGAACCTATGATGTGCCTTATATCGGACTGGAGCCGATCAGTGTGAATGAGGACAATATGAACGAGGTGATCATAGGGAGCGGCTTCCACCTGAAGGAGGATGTTTACTTAAATGTACCGGGTAAAATGCCGGAATAAGAGGCATGATATGCTGAAACAGTAAAAACAGAACAGGATTAAATCAGGAAAAGGGCTGTGAAGAGTACAAAAAAATGCTAGCACAGTCCTTTTTTACGCTCTGCGGGTATCAAAAAAATACAGAAAGTCATAATTTTGTCCTGTTTCTTCTATGATATGATTCAACTGTAAACAAAATCTACAAAGTAATAGGGAGGTAAAATTTCTATGAAGAAAAAATTACTGAGCGTACTTCTTACCACAGCAATGGTAGCTTCCATGCTGGTAGGATGCGGATCATCACAGGGGGCAGCAGAAAGCACAAGCACAGATACACAGGAGGCAGCTCCGGCAGAAGATACATCATCTGAGACATCTGATGCAGCAGACACAACATCCGGGGGCGGAAAAGTTGGTGTAGCAATGCCTACCAAGGATCTTCAGAGATGGAATCAGGATGGTTCCAATATGGAAGCACAGCTGAAGGATGCCGGATATGAAGTAGATCTTCAGTATGCATCCAATGATATTCCGACTCAGGTATCCCAGATCGAGAACATGATCAACTCAGGCTGTGAACTTCTGGTAATCGCTTCTATTGATGGTGATTCTCTTGGAACTGTTCTTGAGCAGGCAAAGGAAAAGAATATTCCGGTTATCGCTTATGACCGTCTGATCATGAACTCTGACGCTGTTACATATTATGCTACATTTGATAACTACATGGTAGGAACCAAGCAGGGAGAATACATCAGAGATCAGCTTGATCTTGATAATGCAGACGGACCTTTCAATATCGAACTTGTAACAGGTGATCCTGGTGATAACAATGCAAGATTCTTCTTCGGTGGTGCCATGGATGTACTTCAGCCATACATCGATGCAGGAAAGCTCGTTGTTAAATCTGGCCAGACAGATTTCGAGACCGTTGCAACAGCAAACTGGTCAACAGAAACAGCACAGTCCAGAATGGATGCTATCATTTCTGCAAACTATGCTGATGGAACCAAACTCGATGCAGTTCTCTGCTCCAATGACTCTACAGCACTTGGTGTTACCAACTCACTGGAAGCAAACTATACAGGCGAGTGGCCGATCATTACCGGTCAGGACTGTGATATCGCAAATGTAAAGAATATGATCGCTGGCAAGCAGTCCATGTCTATCTTCAAGGATACACGTACACTGGCATCCAAGGTAGTAGAAATGGTTGACGCAGTTATGAAGGGCGGCGAGGCACCTGTTAACGATACAGAGACTTATGATAACGGTACTGGTGTAATTCCTTCTTACCTGTGCGAGCCCGTATTCGCAGATGCAAGCAACTACAAGGAGCTGCTTGTTGATTCCGGATACTACACAGAAGCTGATTTACAGTAAAATAATCTGCAGGATGATTATGGCAGGCGGGTTCTTGCCCGCCTGCCAGTTTTATATCAAAAGATGAAGGAAACTGCTGTGGCAGATTCTTCGGAGAAGGTATTTTAATGTAATAATTGATTAGATCATGCGGAAACAGTAAGACTTGGGAGGGATACAGTTGGCAAAAATATTACTGGAAATGAAAAATATTACCAAGACATTCCCTGGCGTAAAGGCACTTGATAATGTAAACCTGCAGGTGGAGGAGGGTGAGATCCACGCACTGGTAGGAGAAAATGGTGCCGGAAAATCCACACTTATGAATGTACTGAGTGGAATTTACCCTTATGGAACCTATGAGGGGGATATTATTTACGATGGTGAGGTCTGTAAATTTAATACCATAAAAGACAGTGAGGAAAAGGGGATCGTTATTATCCATCAGGAGCTGGCCCTGATTCCTTATATGACAATTGGGGAAAACATGTTCCTCGGAAATGAACGGGGACATAAATATAAAATCAACTGGAATGAGACCAATGCACGGGCGGCAGAACTGCTTAAGACGGTAGGACTTCATGAAAGCCCGCAGACGCTGATCAAGGATATCGGAGTAGGAAAACAGCAGCTGGTAGAAATAGCCAAGGCACTTGCCAAGAATGCAAAACTGCTGATCCTGGATGAACCTACGGCATCTTTGAATGAAACAGATTCCAAAGCACTTCTGGATCTGATGCTCCAGCTGAAAAAACAGGGAATGACATCCATTATTATTTCCCATAAGCTGAATGAGGTTTCTTATGTGGCAGATAAGATCACAGTCATCCGGGATGGTTCTACGATAGAGACGCTTGATAAGAAGGTAGATGAGATCTCAGAGGGACGGATCATCAAGGGAATGGTAGGACGTGAGATCTCCGACCGTTTCCCGAAGAGAGAACCGCATATCGGCGATATACGGATGGAAGTAAAGCACTGGAATGTATATCATCCGCTGTATTCAGAACGAAAAGTTGTGGATGATGTCAGCTTCAATGTGAGAAGGGGAGAAGTTGTAGGAATCTCAGGACTGATGGGCGCAGGAAGAACAGAACTTGCCATGAGTCTGTTTGGAAAGAGCTATGGGGATAACATCAGCGGAGAATTATATATCAATGGAAAGGAAGTCCATCTGAACAATGTACAGGAAGCAATCAAAAATAAGCTTGCGTATGTTACAGAGGACAGAAAGGGAAATGGTCTGATCCTGAGCAATCCGATCAAGATCAATACCACGCTTTCCAATCTGGATGAGGTCAGCAGCCATACCGTGATCGATAAAGATAAGGAATACAATGTGGCAGTTGATTATAAGGAAAAACTGAAAACAAAATGTCCTACGGTAGAACAGAATGTTGGAAACCTAAGTGGTGGCAATCAGCAGAAAGTGCTTCTTGCAAAGTGGATGTTTGCAGATCCTGATATTCTGATACTGGATGAACCAACAAGGGGAATTGATGTTGGTGCAAAATATGAGATCTATTGCATCATCAATCATCTGGTGGCAGAAGGAAAATCAGTCATCATGATTTCTTCAGAACTTCCGGAGATTCTGGGCATGTGTGACAGAATCTACATTATGAACGAAGGAAAAATGGTTGGAGAGCTGGCAGGAAGTGAGGCAACACAGGAATTGATTATGGCTCATATTCTCGGCACAGCAGGAAAGGAGCAAAAAGCATGAGTAAACTGAAATCTGTGGATTTTGTAAAAAAATATACAATGATAATCGTACTGATCATAGTAACAGCGTTCTTTGCCTGGAGAACAGGAGGGGCGATCCTGCTGCCCATGAATGTCAGCAGTCTGATCTCCCAGAACGCCTATGTATTTATCCTGGCAACCGGTATGCTGCTCTGTATTCTGACAGGCGGCAACATCGATCTTTCTGTTGGATCCGTTGTCTGCTTCGTGGGAGCGATCGGCGCCATGCTGATGGTAAACATGAAGATGAACATGTGGCTGGCTATCCTGATCATGTTTGCAGTAGGAACACTGATCGGTGCCTTCCAGGGCTTCTGGATCGCCTATGTCAGGATCCCTCCCTTTATTGTGACACTGGCAGGTATGCTTGCCTTCCGTGGCTTAAGCAACGTTGTACTGGATGGTATGACAGTATCCATTAAGGACTGTACAACCTTTGTTAACCTGTTTGGTGGCGGTGCTGACTGCTACATACCCGATTTCTTCGGAAACGGATCCCTGAATATGACCTGTATTTTTGCCGGTGTTCTGGCAGCAGCGATTTACATTTTTATCCAGATCAAGGGAAGAATGGATAAGGTAAAGAAGGGTTATGAGGTAGAAAGCCTTACTTCTACCATTGTAAAGATGGTGATCATTACGGTAGTCATTCTCGCGTTTACTTACAGACTGGCACAGCATAAAGGTATCCCGAGCGTTCTGATCTGGGTACTGATCGTTATCATGGTATATGGTTATATTACTTCAAATACAACAGTGGGACGTTACTTCTACGCAGTAGGAGGAAATGAGAAGGCAACCAAGCTTTCCGGTATCAATACCAATAAGGTTTACTTCCTGGCTTATATGAACATGGGATTTTTAGCAGCCCTTGCCGGAATGGTAACGATCGCACGTATGACATCCGCACAGCCCACTTATGGACAGAACTACGAAATGGATGCAATCGGTTCCTGCTTTATCGGTGGTGCTTCTGCATACGGCGGAACAGGAACAGTTCCCGGCGTTATCGTTGGTGCAGTACTGATGGGTGTTATCAACCTTGGTATGTCTCTGATGGGTGTAGACCAGAATATGCAGAAGGTAGTAAAAGGCCTTGTACTTCTGGCAGCAGTTATCTTTGATGTAGTATCCAAACGTGGTGGAAAATTAATTGCCAAAAATTAATTTCTGCATATCTAATCAAAGAGGGCCGGGTGCGTCAGCACTTTATGGCCCTTTTTGGATACCAAAGCGGTAATTCTATTACCTGCAGATTTACAGGAGGAAATTTTTGTGAAGAAAAGGGAGAAAAAGGAAAAAGAAAAGAAAGTAAGAGAAAAGAGGATACAGAAAACAGGAAAAAAGCAGGGGATCGGTCTGGAAATGAAGATCATGCTGCTGATCATCCTGTTTGCAGCCGCAGCCTTTGGCTGTATTTTTATTCTGGTAAATACATTGCAGTCGGTAACTTCTGTCAGCAATGAGATCGTAACAAAGCAGGTAGCAGAGCAGGAACAGATCTCAGAGCTTTCCAGGGAATTTACTTATATTAACGGACAGGTACTGACGCATGTCATGACGACGAATCACGTGACAATGGAGGAACTGAAGGGAAAGATCCAGGCGGAAATGGAGCAGATGGATACACAGATGGATGCGTTCTCAAAATGTCTTTCCGAAAATGACCAGAGAAAGGCCGCCTTCCAGTCCGCATCCGATGAGTATGCAAAGTATAAAAGAACCGTTGAAAGTCTGCTGGAGACCAGTGCAACAAACAAAACACAGGCTTATGTATCGGCAACCTCCAATCTGCCCATGTTTAATGAAAGCATAGAAGCCTGTATGGATGAAATGCGTGATATTACGGGAGAGCAGATGGATATGGCCCATGCGGGCATGGAGGAGAGGGCGGAAAGTGTACCCGGGATTGTTGTTGTGGCATCACTGATCCTTGCCCTTGTAATGCTGCTGATCATGATCGGGATCAAACTCTGGGTGGTCAATCCTGTAAAGGGAGCTACAAAGCAGGTAGATGAGCTGGTGGAAGGAATCAGGAATAATGAAGGGGATATCACCAGGCGGATCAGGGTAAAGTCACGGGATGAGATAGGCAGACTTGCCATGGCGATCAATGATCTGGTTTCCCAGATGCAGGATATCATCGAAGCACTCCAGAGTGGGTGCAGAAGGATGCAGGAGACACAGACCGGTATTTCTGCCTGTGTGGAAAAGGTAAATGAAAGTGCTGCAAATACGACACAGAATCTCGAAAGGCTTTCAGGGGGAATGGAAAAAGTATCTGGGGCTGTACAGGTCGTAAAGGAGGATACACTGCTTCTTGGACAGACGGTGGAAGGAATGAAGAAGGTTGCAGAAGAAGGCAGCAGTTATGCGGCCGGTATCAAGGGAAAAGCAGGAGAAATGAAGGAAGTGGCTCTGGCAAGTAAAAAAGAGGCCACAGGTATGCTTTCCGAGATCAATGAGGCCGTAAACAGTTCCATCGAAAGCAGCCAGCAGATCCATAAGATCACCAAGCTGACGGGAGATATCCTTGGAATTGCCGGTACAACGAACCTGCTGGCACTGAATGCGTCCATAGAGGCAGCAAGAGCAGGAGAAGCAGGGAAGGGCTTTGCTGTTGTAGCGGAGGAGATCAGGAACCTGGCAGACAGTTCAAGAGAATCGGCAAACCATATCAAGGAGATCAGTGACAGAGTGGTAGAGAGTGTACAGGAGCTTTCCGATAATGCGACAAGGCTGCTTACTTTTGTCAATACCAAGGTACTTGCTGATTATGATACACTGGAAGAAACCGGGAAAAATTACCATGAAGCGGCAGATCATGTAGATGAGATGATGGAGAATGTGAAGGAGCAGATTGGCAGGATACTGGAAAGCCTGCAGCATGTCAATGCTGCAAATGATAGTATAGAGAAAACAGTAAGTGACAGTACCGGAATGCTTTCTGTGGTCCGGGAAAATAATCACGGAATGGAAGAAGAAATGAAAGATATTTCTTCTTCCACGGAGGATATGTCCGGAGTAGTGGAGCAGTTACAGGACAGCATCCGGTGCTTTAAATGATTCCGGCGAACAGGGAGGCTCCGATCACGGTCATGATACCGGAGACTACGATGGAAAGACTGCTGATGGCACCCTCCACTTCACCAAGCTCCATTGCCTTGGCAGTTCCGATGGCGTGGGAAGCACTGCCAAGTGCCACTCCCTTTGCCACAGGCTCTGTGATATGAAAGAGTTTTAAAATGGTTTCTCCAATTACATTACCAAGGACACCGGTAATGATGATGACAGCGGCAGTGATGGAAACATAACCACCAAGTTCTTCTGATACGCCGATACCGATGGCAGTCGTGATTGACTTGGGAAGCAGTGTCACATATTCCTCGTGGGAAAGCCCAAACAAAAGGACCAGTGCAAGGACACAGAGAAGACTGGTAAGGACACCGGAGGCAATACCGGCAAAAATGGCTTTCCAGTTCTTTTTCAGCACGGCGATCTGATCATACAGCGGAATTGCCAGTGCAACGGTAGCCGGTGTCAGCAGGTAACTCAGATATTTGGCTCCTTCATTATAGGTATCATAATCAATATGGCACAGCAGCAATACAGCAATGGTGATCACGATGGAGATCAGCAGAGGATTGAAAATACCAAGATGGAAACGCTGTTTTAAAAACATGCCGGCGCCGTAAGCAAGAAGACTTACCACAACACCAAAAAAGACGGAGGTTTCGATGAATGTACTCATGAGTTGGAATCTCCTTTCTTTATGCTTTTTTTAGAATTGTTAATGATCTTTTGCGTGACAAGGCCGGAAACCGCCATTACAATAATGGTAGAAATTACAATTACCACAAGGTACTGGACGAGGGATGGTTTTATGATCGTCCAGGATTCCATCAGTCCGACAGCAGCGGGAATGAACATGACAGGCATGATCTCGATCAGGAAGATGCCGGTCTCCCTTACTTCATCTGCGGCAAATATCCTGAAATGCAGGCAGAGAAGCATGAGAAGGATCCCGTAGATGCTTGCCGGAACCGGCAGCGGGATCAGATAATGCAGGATTTCCCCAAGAAAGGAAATCAGCAGGATGATAACAAACTGTTTTAAGTATTTCACGGGATGATAACTCCTATTTCTTCTTATGATAGATTTGTGCGGGAAACTGGAGCTCCAGGCACATCAGCGACTATTGTAGCACCGGGGGTTTGTACGGACAAGAGTGAATATCTACAAAAAGAAACGAGCGCAGGAGGCAGGAAATGTCACAGGTAACCAAAAAGGCACTGGCAGCAGCACTGAAGGATCAGCTTCTGAAAAAGCCCCTTCATAAGATCACGATCAATGATATCACAGAGGAATGCGGGATCAATCGTATGACCTTTTATTATCATTTCAAGGATATTTATGATCTGGTGGAGTGGACCTGTATGGAGGATGCCAAGCGGGCACTGGAAGGGAATAAAACCTATGATACCTGGCAGCAGGGTTTTTATAATATCTTTGAGGCGGTATTACAGAACAGACAATTTGTTCTGAATGTGTATCATTCCGTAAGCAGGGAACAGGTAGAGAATTATCTGTATCATATGACATACGGACTGCTGATCGGTGTAGTGGAGGAGAGGGCCAAGGGGCTGAATGTAGGGGAAGAGGAAAAGAGGTTTATTGCAGATTTTTATAAATATGCATTTGTAGGGATCATGCTGAACTGGATTAAAAATGATATGAAAGAGGATCCGAAGGATATTATCGAGAAGCTCAGTGTGCTTGTAAGTGGTGATATTACAAGGGCATTGAAAAAATATGCGGATTAGATGAATTTTTATTGTACTGCAAAAATGTTTGTGCCATAATAGAGGAAATTATGTGTAAAATTGTTGTGGGACAATAGGTATGGAATACTTCGGAGAGAATTTTTCAGTTGATGTAAGAGAAAAAATGTTCAAGCTTCTGGTGGTTACCGGAGGTATTGCCAATCTGTGTGGCTTTGTCAGCAATGTTTTCCTGTATGGCATGACAGGACCATCGGCTGTCTGCGGACTCTGTTTTCTGACGATCGTGCTGCTTGGGATCATCGGATGTACCGGTGGGAGGGCAGATCTTGCGGGAGCAGGAATCATTTTAGTGATCTCCTGGTTTGAATTTCCCTTTTTATATTATGTATATGGAAGTACGATCCTGCCTTACTTTGTAATGGCGATGGTGGCAGTAGCGGTGTTTTTGCCAAGAAAGCATCTGTGGTTTTATTTTGCAGTCACGCTTCTGATAGACAGTGCCGTGATCATGGTATGCAGAGAGAAGACAGAGGGTATTGTGACAAGAAGTGCAGACAGTCTGGCACTTGCCACGCTCTGTTCGCTTGTGATCGCATCCTGCAGTGTTTTTTATGTACTGAAAGCGCTGATCGAACGGTATGAGGCACAGAAAACAGATATTCTGGAAATGGGGAAAAAACTGGAAGAGGCGGCGAACCACGATGGACTTACTGGTCTGTATAACAGAAGGTATCTGGTAGAATATCTGACAGAACTGATCAGCAACACAGAAAAGGATTTTCTGGTGTCACTTATTGATATTGATGATTTCAAACACCTGAACGATACCTACGGGCATGCCTATGGAGATCAGGTACTGACAGAGCTTGCAGGCTTTATGCAGGAAGAGATCGAGGGAAAGGGAATTGCTTCCCGGTTTGGCGGAGAGGAATTTCTGCTCGTTTTTGAAGATGGAGATGTATCAGGGGCATTTGAAAGTCTTTGTCATATACAGGAGAGGCTGAAGACCTTCGGGCAGGAGTCAAAAGAGCAGGAGATCACCTTCAGCGGTGGGGTGGAGAGTTACCGGCCGGAGGTACCGCTGGATCAGCTGTTTACCGCAGTGGATAAAAAGCTGTACCAGGCAAAGAATGGTGGAAAAAAGCAGATCATCGGATAGAGTACAGGATAAGGATGGAGAAAAGCTATGGGTGAAAAAATAGAATACTGGGATATTTATGACAGCAATAAGGAGCTGACCGGACGCACCATGAAGCGGAATGACTGGATCTTGCAGGACGGGGAATATCATCTGACCGTACTTGGCGTTGTGAGAAGGAGGGACGGGAAATTCCTGATCACAAGAAGAGTGATGACAAAGGCATGGGCGCCTGGCTGGTGGGAAGTATCCGGCGGCGGTGTGATGGCCGGGGAAAGCTCAGAGGAAGCAGTGAAAAGAGAAGTACGGGAAGAAACCGGACTTGACGTAGAAGCGTTTGACAGAGAGTATCTGTTTACCTACCACAGGGAAAATCCGGGTAAGGGAGATAATTATTTTGTGGATGTATACCGTTTTACCGGTGACTTTACAGAAGAAGATGTGACCCCCCAGCCGGAAGAGACACTTGGTTTCAAACTGGCAACGCCGGATGAAATCAGGGCTCTTGCAGCGGAAGGGATCTTTCTTCATTACGACAGTATAAAGGCAGCCTTCGAGGACTGATCTAATCCTTCTTTTTCTCTGGGATCCTTGCAACAAGTGCAGTGACTCCCATGATCAGAAGGATGGAAACGAAGATGCCAAGCAGGCCAAGGCCTGCGATTTTCAGTGCGATAATAAGAGCTGCTGTCATCATAAATCTCCTTTTCTTCTATATATAGTAATTACAGGTAAGCGGAAACAAGCGTGATCATCAGGCCGCCTGCGATAGCAGATGCGATCTGGCCGGATACATTGGCACCGGCAGCGTGCATGATCAGGATGTTCTGCGGATTCTCAGAGAGGGCAAGCTTCTGTACGACTCTTGAGGACATGGGAAAGGCAGAAATACCGGCAGCGCCAACCATGGGATTGATCTTTTCCTTCAGGAAGAGATTCAGGAATTTGGCAAACAGGACGCCGCCAATGGTATCGAAAATAAAGGCAAAGAGTCCGATCGCCATGATCAGCAGGGTATCGGTTCTTACAAAGCTTTCTGCCTGCATACTGAAGGAAATGGTGATACCAAGGAACAGGGTGATCAGGTTGGCAAGAGCATTCTGGGCGGTTTCGGACATGGTGCCAAGAACCCCACACTCCCGGATCAGGTTGCCAAACATCAGGAAACCGACAAGGGAAACACTGGTCGGAGCGATCAGCCCTACAATAAAGGTAACAACAATCGGAAATGCGATACGCACTCTTTTGGAAACGGATGAGGCCTGATATTTCATGGTCATGGTCCGTTCTTTTTTTGTGGTGACAAGCCGGATGGCAAAGGGCTGGATGATAGGAACCAGCGCCATATAGGAATAGGCAGCCACAGCGATAGCCCCGATATAGTTTGAATGCATGACCTGGGAAACCAGAATGGAGGTCGGGCCGTCAGCAGCACCGATAATGGCGATGGAGGCAGCATCCTTTAAATCAAAGCCAAGGAGTGTAGCAAGGATCAGGGCTGCAAAGATACCAAACTGGGCGGCAGCACCATACAGGAACAGAGCTGGCTTTGAAAGAAGGGGACCGAAGTCGATCATGGCACCGATACCGATGAACAGAAGGATCGGCAGGGCTTCCGAAGCCTCGATCCCGATGTGGAACAGCCACTCTACGATACCCTGTGTTTCGCCGACACCGCTGACGACCTGGTTCAGGGCACTGGAAAATGGCAGGTTGACCAGAATGGCACCAAAGCCCATGGGAAGCAGGAGGGATGGTTCATACTCCTTTTTGATGGCAAGATAGATCAGAAGCAGGCCGATCAGGTACATGACAAGCTGCTTAAAGGTGATGGCTAATAAGCCGGAAATCAGAAAATCCATAATATCTTCCTTTCTCTTGAATGTGATGTTAAGGAGCTTACCAGGGTACAAAAAAAGACCCTTATTACAGAGTATTCCCTGTAATAAAAGTCTTACCATTTCAATTTCAGGCGGGTTATAACACCGTGATGACGCCTGGAATCCACCGAAGTGCCGGCTACTCCCTTTTGTATGGTGATATCATAACGGTTTCCTGCGGCGGTGTCAACAGAATGGGTGTAAAGATCATGTAAAGAAATAGAGACTGCTCCAGGGGATGGTGTCCGGAATGAGAGGAAAAGGACAGAGAATGTGTAATTTTCATGTATAATTTTTCAGGGGATTAGAAATTGACAAAATGGCTATTCTACCTTATGATATAGAAGAAATAAAAGGAAATAAGAAGAAAAGCGATGACGAAGAGAAGTAATATGAAAGCTCACTTACAGAGAGCCGGCGCAGGTGGGAGTCCGGCAGCAGAGATCATAGGAATAACACTTCCGAGCTGCAAACTGAAAGCCTTACCTGCTTTGCAGAAGATGATCTTCTGAAGGAAGACAGAATATTCCACAGGAAAATGTGCAGAATGGGTGGATAGTAGGGACGCCGGCAACTGACCGTAATTCAGTTTAAGTGACTGCAGAAGCAGTAAATCAGGTGGTACCGCGGATCATGATTCGTCCTGAATTGATGAACTTCAATTCGGGATGTTTTTTATTTTATGGCAGAAGAGCAGCCCGGTGAAGTGCTTATCCTGTTATGAAGGGCCATGAAAAAGAAAAGAAAGAGGAGAAAGAAATGGAATTATCAACACTGTATCGTGAAAGAACACTGGATAAACTTTCCGAAGATGATATCGGTAAGGTGCTGAAGGTAGCTGGCTGGGTAGAGAATATCCGTGACCATGGCGGTGTATCTTTCATTGACTTAAGAGACATGTACGGCGTACTTCAGATCGTTATGAGAAATACCGATCTGCTGAAGGGCATCAACAAGGAAGACTGTGTGACGATCACAGGAGAAGTAGAAAAGAGAGATGAGGAAACCTACAATCCCAAGATCCCTACAGGAACCATTGAACTGGAGGCACACTCTATCGAAATCCTTGGCAAGGTTTACAAGCCTCTGCCGTTTGAGATCGCAACCTCCAAGGAAATCAGAGAGGACTTACGTCTGAAATACCGTTACCTTGACCTGAGAAACAGAAAGGTCCTGGATAACATGATCTTCCGTTCTGAAGTGATCGCATTCCTTCGTCAGAAGATGACAGAGATGGGCTTCATGGAAATACAGACTCCTATCCTGTGTGCTTCTTCTCCGGAAGGTGCAAGAGACTATATCGTTCCGTCAAGACATTACAAGGGTAAGTTCTATGCGCTGCCCCAGGCACCCCAGCAGTACAAGCAGCTTCTGATGGTATCCGGAATTGACAAGTACTTCCAGATCGCGCCCTGCTTCCGCGATGAGGATGCAAGAGCTGACCGTTCTCCCGGAGAGTTCTATCAGCTTGACTTTGAGATGAGCTTTGCTACCCAGGAGGATGTATTCCGTGTAGGTGAGGAAGTCCTGACAGCAACCTTCGAAAAATTCGCACCGGAAGGCTTCAGCGTTACACAGGCACCTTATCCGGTCATCAGCTATAAACAGGCCATGCTGGAGTTTGGTTCCGACAAGCCTGACCTTCGGAATCCTTTAAGGATCATCGACCTGTCCGAGTTCTTTAACCGCTGTACCTTTAAGCCGTTCCAGAACAAGACAGTAAGAGCCATCAAGATCCACGGACACCAGTCCAAGGGCTTCCATGAAAAGATGCTGAAGTTTGCTACAGGAATCGGCATGGGCGGACTTGGCTACCTGGAAGTACAGGAAGATCTGTCCTATAAGGGACCGATCGACAAGTTTATTCCAGATGATATGAAGGCAGAGCTTCGTGAAAAGGCCGGACTTGCAGCAGAGGATACCATTTTCTTTATCGCAGATAAGGAAGAGAGGGCAGCAAGCTATGCAGGACAGATCCGTAATGAGCTTGGAGCAAGACTGGATCTTTACGAGAAGAACGCATACCGTTTCTGCTTTGTCAATGATTTCCCGATGTTTGAACTGGATGAGGAGACAAAGAAGATCGGATTTACCCATAATCCTTTCTCCATGCCGCAGGGTGGCCTGGATGCACTTTTAAACAAGGATCCGCTGGAAATCCTGGCATATCAGTACGATATTGTCTGCAACGGCGTAGAGCTTTCTTCCGGAGCAGTCCGTAACCACAACATCGATATCATGGTTAAGGCATTCGAGATCGCAGGCTATGACGAAGAAGTACTGAAGCAGAAGTTTGGAGCACTGTATCAGGCATTCCAGTTTGGAGCACCGCCGCATGCAGGTATGGCACCTGGTGTAGACCGTATGATCATGCTCCTTCGTAATGAAGAGAATATCAGAGAGATCATTGCTTTCCCGATGAGCGGAACAGCACAGGATCTGATGTGCGGAGCACCGAATGAGGTAACGGAGCAGCAGCTTCGTGAAGTCCATATTAAGGTAAGAGCATAGACTCTAAAGTGAGGAATCATAATGAAATCACGCAGTGATATGAAAATATTTATCGTAGGAGGCGGCGAGATTGGTCGTTCACTTGCCGGACAGCTTTCAAGGGATGGTTATGAACTGACCCTGATCGACAGAAATCCGGATGTGGTAAAGAGCCTGAGCAACAGTCTCGATATTATCTGCTTTGAAGGTAATGGCGCTTCCTATACCACACTGCAGGAACTTTCCGCAGGCAAGGCAGATATCTGGATTGCTGTGACGGAGTCCGATGAACTGAATATACTGAGCTGTATGACAGCTCATATGATGGGAGCCAAGCATACCATAGCCCGGATCAGGGATGTGGATTATGCAAGGCAGAACCATTTCTATAAGGACAAGCTTGGTCTGTCCATGATCATTAATCCGGAGCTGGCAACAGCTCTTGAGATCTTCCGGCTGCTCCGTTTCCCTCTGGCAACCCGTGTGGAAACCTTTGCAAGGGGCAGGGCAGAGCTTGTCCAGATCAATGTCCGGGATGAAAGCCCGCTGATCGGTCATTCCCTGATCGAGATGAACCAGGAGATGGGGATCAATCTGCTGATCTGTGCGGTCATCCGGGATGGAGAGGCCTTTGTACCAAAAGGAGATACGGTGATCAGCAGAGGCGATATCCTGTATATGACAGGAGCAGCAGATGAGTTCCGGAAGTCCTTCAAAAAGATCAAGCTTCCGGTAAAACCGCTGCAGTCTGTTATGATCGCAGGAGGCGGAAGGATTGCCTATTATCTGGCAGAAGCAGTACTGGAACAGGGAGCCAAGGTGACCCTGATCGAAAAGAATAAGGCACTGGCAACAGAGCTTTCCGAGGCTGTAGAGGGGATTAATGTGGTATGTGATGATGCGCTTGCCTATTTTGATTCCATGTCCCAGTCAGATATCGAAAACACAGATGCTTTCATTACGATCACAGATAATGATGAGTACAATCTGGTGGCAGCCATGTATGGGGAGTCCCAGGGCATCAGCAAGGTGATCTCCAGGATCGCTGCCAAGTCAAGGCTCAAGGTGCTGCCGGAAGGCAGTAAGATCTGTACGATCTCCAGAGAGGATGTAGCTGCGGACAGGATCCTCGGTTACAGCAGATCCCTTCTGAATGCGGAAGATAATGATGCAGTGGAATCCCTGTACCGTCTGATGGACGGCAAGCTGGAGATCATTGAATTTAAGGTGGATGACAGGGATCTGAACCTGAATATCCCGCTGAAGGATCTGAAGATGAAGCAGAATATGCTGATCGGCTGTATTATCCGTGATTTCCGGATCATCATTCCCAGAGGTGATGATGTGATCCTTCCCGGTGATACAGTACTGGTAGCTGTCATTGACAGACAGATCGCAAGACTGGAAGACATATTTGCTTCCTAGGAGCAGAGTGATGAATAAAAGAAAAATAGTCAGTTTTATTGGAAGAATTATATTGATCGAAGCGGCTCTCATGGTATTGCCGCTTCTTGTTGCCTTGTATTATGGAGACGGAGACGCAGGTGCCTTTCTGATCACGATAGTAACGGCGCTGATCCTTGGAGGGTTTATGGCAAGGGTCAGACAGTCAGACAGGCGGCTCAGCAGCCGGGATGGATACTTCATCGTGGCGGCGACCTGGATCATTATTTCCCTGATCGGTGCCATGCCGTTGTATATGGCAGGGGGATTCCGGTCTTACTGGAGCGCATTGTTTGAAATTGCATCCGGTTTCAGCACAACAGGTGCTTCAGTGCTGGAAGAACCGGCGCTTCTTGGACACGGTGTATTGTTCTGGAGAAGCTTTACCCACTGGATCGGTGGTATGGGAGTTCTGGTATTTGTGCTGATGGTCGTGCCCATGGAAAACGACAACTCCATGCATCTTGTCCGGGCAGAGGTGCCTGGGCCTACTGCGGGAAAGCTGGTGCCGAGAATGCGTACCACATCCATGATCCTGTATGGTATTTATGCAGCTATGACGGTGATCCTGCTGTTTCTGCTTTTACTCGGAGGCATGCCTCTCTTTGACAGCTTCTGTATGGCCTTTGGTACAGCCGGTACCGGTGGATTTGCTGTATCGTCAGCAGGCGTGGCCGGTTATCACAGTGCTTATATTGAGATCCTGCTTGGCATCTTCATGCTGCTGTTTGGTGTGAATTTCAATGTGTACCATCTCCTGCTGCTTGGTAAGGTAAAGGATGCCTTGAAGTCGGAGGAAGTAAAGGTTTATCTGGGTATTATAGCTACGGCAACGGTGCTGATCTCTGTCAACACTTTCAGCCGGGCAGTGGGTCTTGGGACGACAGTGAGAAATGCGTTTTTCCAAGTGGCAAGTATCATTACTACTTCCGGATTTGCAACGGTTGACTTTAATTTCTGGCCTGAATTTTCCAAGCATACGCTGGTGCTGCTCATGATCATTGGAGCCTGTGCCGGATCTACAGGAGGTGGCTTTAAGATATCAAGACTGATCATCCTGTTAAAGGCACTGGTGGCAGAGGTGCGTCACATCATTACACCAAAAGCCATCAACCCGGTAAGGATCGACGGCAAGCCGATCGATAAGGAAACCCTGAATTCCACCAGAATTTATGCGGCAGCTTACCTGATCCTGATCTGTCTGTTTACCTGGATCCTTTCCCTGGACGGCAAGGATCTGACGACCAATGTGACAGCGGTTTTGTCCTGTTTTAACAATATCGGACCGGGACTTGGCGGTGTCGGTCCCATGAATAACTTCGGGATTTACTCTGACTGGGCGCAGGTACTTCTGTCCCTTTGCATGCTGACAGGAAGACTGGAGATTTTCCCGATGCTGCTTCTGTTTGGAAAGTCCATGCATGCCAGATAGAAAAGGCAGAAAAAAAGCCCATGGGATTGCTATTTTCCGGCAAATGTGCTATGATTTTTCTGTTGTGAATGTGTTATAAATTTAACAAATAAAAAATAAGAGGTGTGAACAAATGAGCAAGAATTTTGATGATTTATTGTCCAAGGTGTCCGAGTGCAGTAAGAAGGTTCTGTCTGTTGCAGTGGCACAGGATAAGGCTGTGCTGGAAGCGGTTAAGGCAGCAAAGGAACGTGGTATTGCAGATGCGATTCTGGTTGGTGATGAAGCTAAGATCCGCGAGATCGGAACTTCTCTTTCCATGAATATGGATGAGTATGAGATCATCAATGAGCCTGATGTGGTAGAAGCTTCCCTGAAGGCAGTTTCTCTTGTACATGATGGCAAGGCAGATATGTATATGAAGGGTCTTCTGGATTCCAAGACTTTCCTTAAGAGTGTACTGAACAAGGAAGTCGGACTTCGTACCGGACAGCCTCTTTCCCATGTATGTGTATTTGAGATCCCCGGGATCGATCGTCTGCTTTTCTTTACAGATGTTGCATTTATGCCATACCCCACACTGGAAGATAAGAAGTTCATCATTAAGTATACTGTAGAAGTAGCAAAGGCCTGCGGCGTTGAGTGCCCGAAGGTAGCTCCTCTTGCAGCAGTAGAAGTAGTAAATCCCAAGATGCCTGTTACCGTAGAGGCAGCAGAGCTGACAAGACTGAACGAGGAAGGCGAGATCAAGGACTGTATCGTAGACGGACCTCTTTCTCTTGATATTGCCATTGACAGGGCAGCAGCAGAAGAAAAGGGTGCTATGAACCGTAAGATCACAGGTGATGCCGATATCCTTCTTTTCCCTGATATCCATGCAGGAAACCTGGTATACAAGGCAATCGTTCATCTGGTAAAGGTAAAGAACGGCTGTATCCTGACAGGAACCAAGGCACCTGTTATCCTGACCTCCCGTTCCGATACATTTGAAACTAAAGTAAATTCCATTGCACTTGCTGCAGTGGTAGCAGAAGAAATGAAAAAGAATCAGTAGGAGGGTAATTATGTCAGTAAAGAGCTTAATCATCAACCCGGGTTCCACTTCCACCAAGATCGGTGTGTTCGAAGATGAGACCCTGTTATTTGAAGAAACACTTCGTCATTCTACCGAAGAGATCGCACAGTATGCGTCTATCGTAGATCAGAAGGATTTCCGTAAGCAGATCATTCTTGACCTGCTGAAGGAGAAGAATTTTGATATCAGATCCCTGCAGGTGATCGTAGGACGCGGCGGTATGTTAAAGCCGATCCCGGGTGGTACCTATGCAGTCAGTGATGATCTGCTTCATGATCTGAAGATCGGTAAGCAGGGACAGCATGCTTCCAATCTTGGTGGTATTCTGGCAAGAGAGATCGGAGACGAGATCGGAGTTCCTTCCTATATCGTTGACCCTGTTGTAGTAGATGAGCTTATGCCTATCGCAAGATATTCTGGCGTACCGGAGCTTCCAAGAACCAGCGTGTTCCACGCACTGAACCAGAAGGCTGTAGCTAAGAGATATGCGAAAGAGAAGGGAGTTCCCTATGAATCCCTGAATCTGATCGTAGTACATATGGGCGGTGGTGTTTCTGTAGGTGCCCATGAAAAGGGACGTGTCATTGATGTATTCAATGCTCTTGACGGAGATGGTGCTTTCTCACCGGAGAGAGCCGGAGCAGTTCCTTCAGGCGCACTGATCAAGATGTGCTTCTCAGGGAAATATACCGAGAAGGAAGTTTACAAGAAGATCGTTGGCGGCGGCGGATTTAATGCTTACCTTGGAACCAATGATATGCGTGATGTTGCCAAGATGATCGACGAAGGCGATGCACATGCTGATGAAGTAAGAGAAGCATTTATCCTTCAGGTCTGCAAGAATATCGGTTCCATGTCCTGCGTATTAAAGGGCAAGGTAGATGCGATCATCGTTACCGGTGGTATTGCTTACAACAAGGCTGTTGTTGACAAGATGGAAGAGAGAGCAGGATTTATTGCTCCGTTTACCGTATATCCCGGAGAAGATGAGCTGCTTGCTCTGGCACAGGGTGCACTCCGTGTATTAAACGGTGAAGAAAAGGCGATGGAATACTAATCAGTTCTTTAACAGAGAAACAGGAAATACAGAGGACACAGTGGTCTGAAGCTGTGTCCTCTTTTTTGACTTGAGGAGGAAAATAAATGCTCTTATTTACATGTGATTATCTGGAAGGTGCCCATGAGAAGATCCTGCAGAGACTTACAGAGACCAATATGGAAAAGCTGCCGGGATATGAAAATGATCCTTACTGCATCAGTGCAGCAGAGAAGATCAGGACAGTCTGTGGATGCCCGGAAGGAAGTGTGTTCTTTACTGTAGGAGGTACACAGACCAATGCAGTCGTTATTTCTACCATGCTGCAAAGCTGTGAAGGGGTACTGGCAGCAGATACCGGTCATGTGAATGTGCATGAAGCAGGTGCTATTGAGTATACCGGCCATAAGGTACTGACACTTCCTGCTTATGAGGGAAAGATGAAAGCAGCCGATCTGAAAGCGTATCTGGTAGATTTTTATAAAGATCCATCCCATGAGCACATGGTGATCCCGGGAATGGTATATCTGTCTTATCCAACAGAATATGGAACTCTGTATACAAAGAAGGAACTGACGGATATCAGTCAGGTATGCAGGGAATATCAGCTTCCTCTTTATGTAGACGGGGCAAGGCTTGGCTATGGCCTGATGAGTCACGCATCTGATCTGACCTTACCGGAGCTTGCAGCGCTTTGCGATGTCTTTTATATTGGAGGGACGAAGGTGGGGGCACTTTGCGGGGAAGCAATCGTATTTCCCAAAGGAAATGAGCCGAAGTATTTTATTACAAAGATCAAACAGCATGGTGCCATGCTGGCCAAGGGAAGGCTACTTGGGGTACAGTTTGACACGTTGTTTACGGACGATCTTTATTTTAAGATCAGTAAGCATGCTATAGATATGGCAGAAGTGCTGAAAGGGGAGCTGAAGGACATGGGCTACACCTTTTATCTGGATTCACCAACCAATCAGCAGTTTCTGATTTTGACGGATCAGGAGGCAGATACACTGACGGAAAAGGGAGCCGGTTATGATCTCTTTGCAAGAGTGGATGAAAATCATGTCGTCTGCCGCTTCTGCACAAGCTGGGCGACCAGGGAAGAGGATGTGAAGGAACTGCTGCAGATCCTGAAGGAATGCAGGACGTTGTAGATTGACAGAAAATTGTATACTGGTATAAAATGATGACAGGGTCAGAAGGGTAAAAGCCGTTTGGCCTGCAACAGAGCAATTTGCTGATAGCAATCAATTAACCGAGGGGAAAAGGAGAATCCGACAAGATGAGTGATAAGAACAATATTCCTTATAAGATTTATCTGGAAGAAAATGAAATGCCTGACAGCTGGTACAATGTACGGGCAGATATGAAGAATAAGCCGGCACCGTTATTAAATCCGGGGACACTGAAGCCACTGACATTTGAAGAGATGAGAGGGATCTTCTGTGATGAGCTTTGCAAACAGGAGCTGGATGACACCACTCCCTATTTTAAGATCCCGGAAGAAATCCGTAAGTTTTATAAGATGTATCGTCCTTCACCGCTTGTCAGAGCGTATTGTCTGGAAGAAAAGCTGCAGACACCGGCAAAGATTTATTATAAGTTTGAGGGAAACAATACCAGTGGAAGCCACAAGCTGAATTCTGCGATTGCGCAGGCTTATTATGCCAAGAAGCAGGGGCTTAAGGGCGTGACTACAGAGACCGGAGCCGGTCAGTGGGGAACTGCACTTTCCATGGCCTGTGCTTATCTGGATCTTGACTGTAATGTATATATGGTAAAGTGTTCTTATGAACAGAAGCCGTTCAGAAGAGAGGTTATGAGAACCTACGGGGCGAAGGTAACACCTTCTCCTTCAGAGACGACAGAAGTAGGAAGAAAGATCCTGAAGGAGTTCCCGGGAACAACCGGAAGTCTTGGATGTGCGATCTCTGAAGCAGTGGAAGCAGCAACTTCCAAAGAGGGCTATCGCTATGTACTGGGATCCGTACTGAATCAGGTACTGCTCCACCAGACAGTGATCGGTCTGGAAGCCAAGGCAGCTATGGACAAGTACGGAATCAAACCGGATATGATCATTGGATGTGCCGGTGGCGGATCAAACCTCGGTGGTCTGATTTCTCCTTTTGTAGGCGAAATATTAAGAGGTGAGGCTGACTACGATATTGTTGCAGTGGAGCCGGCATCCTGTCCGAGCCTTACGAGAGGTAAATTCGTATATGACTTCTGCGATACAGGAAAGGTATGTCCTCTGGCGAAGATGTACACACTGGGAAGCGGCTTTATCCCGGCACCGAACCATGCAGGTGGCCTTCGTTATCATGGTATGAGCTCCATTCTGTCACAGCTTTATCATGATGGCTACATGAGAGCCATGAGTGTAGAGCAGACAGCAGTATTTAAGGCAGCAGAACAGTTTGCAAGAGTGGAAGGGATTCTTCCTGCACCGGAAAGCTCCCATGCGATCAAAGTAGCGATCGATGAAGCACTGAAATGCAAGGAGACCGGAGAAGAAAAGACGATCCTCTTTGGACTTACCGGAACCGGTTACTTTGATATGATGGCTTATGAGCGTTTCAATAATGGAGAGATGACAGATTACATTCCAACAGATGAGGATCTGGCAAAGGGATTTGCCGGAATTCCGAAGTTCCCCGGGAATGAGTTTTAGATTAGAATGTCAGTCTGACAGTGTAACAAAAGAATAAGAAAGATAAAAGAACAGTCCGGCAGTTGATCTGCCGGACTGTTTTTGCAGGATTACTGATTTTTAAGTCTGGATAATTCCGCCTGCAGTGCAGGATTGCATCATTGGTTTATACATTGGCAGATTTTGACTGTAAAGAAGCAATCAGAGCATCTTTCTCTGCAATGATGGCATCCTTTTCAGCAATAGTGGCAGCGTTCTCAGCAAT
>CACXDC010000170.1 GCA_902766365.1 uncultured Lachnospiraceae bacterium
TCCGGCATTGAAAATTATTCCCGGCATCTGTACGGAGCACAGCCGGGAACACCGCCACATACCCTGCTGGATTACTTTGGAAATGATTTTCTGATGATCATAGATGAGTCCCATATGACAGTGCCACAGATCGGAGCCATGTATAACGGGGACCGGTCAAGGAAGATGACACTGGTAGATTATGGCTTCCGGCTTCCTTCGGCACTGGACAACAGACCTCTCTGTTTTGAAGAGTTTGAACAGCATATCGATCAGCTACTTTTCGTGTCGGCAACACCTTCAAAATATGAAGAAGAGCATGAACTGCTCCGTGCAGAGCAGATCATAAGACCTACG
Organism: uncultured Lachnospiraceae bacterium; assembly: GCA_902766365.1. Lineage (GTDB taxonomy): Bacteria > Bacillota > Clostridia > Lachnospirales > Lachnospiraceae > Suilimivivens. Next base: position 337 of record CACXDC010000170.1, read on the forward strand.
GGACTTCTGGATCCGGAGATCGTAGTGAAGCCGGTAGAGGGACAGATTGACGATCTGATCAGTGAGGTGCGTAAAGAGACAGATAAGCATAATAAAGTACTTGTTACCACACTGACCAAGCGTATGGCGGAGGATCTTACCGGATATATGAAGGAAGCCGGGATCCGGCTGAAGTATCTCCATTCGGATATTGATACGCTGGAAAGAGCGGAGATCATCCGGGATATGCGTCTTGATGTATTTGATGTGCTGGTAGGAATCAACCTGCTGAGGGAAGGTCTGGATATTCCGGAGATATCCCTGGTAGCGATCCTGGATGCGGATAAGGAAGGCTTCCTGCGTTCCGAGACATCCCTGATCCAGACGGTAGGCCGTGCTGCACGTAATGCAGAAGGCCATGTCATCATGTATGCGGACAATATGACGGACTCCATGAAAGCTGCCATTGAGGAGACTGCCAGAAGGAGAAAACTCCAGCAGAAATATAATGAAGAGCATGGTATCACACCACAGACGATCAAGAAGGCTGTCCGGGATCTGATCAGTATCTCGAAGACCATTGAGAAGGAAGAACTCCGGTTTGAGAAGGATCCGGAATCCATGGGCAGAGAGGAGCTGCAGAAGCTGATCACCAAGGTAGAGAAACAGATGAAGAAAGCAGCAGCGGATCTGAACTTTGAGGCGGCGGCAGAGCTGAGAGATAAGATGGCAGAGCTGAAGAAAAAGCTCCATGAGCTTGAAGAAGAATAGAGAAGAGAAAGTACAGGTAATAAAATGAGTTTAGCAGACAAGCATGTAGAAACACCCAAAATGCGTCCGAGAGAATATATTAAGATCCGGGGAGCAAATGAGCACAATCTGAAGAATATAGATGTGGATATTCCCAGAAATGAACTGGTAGTTCTGACAGGACTGTCAGGTTCCGGTAAATCCTCTCTGGCATTTGATACGATCTATGCAGAAGGGCAGAGAAGATATATGGAATCCCTGTCTTCCTATGCAAGACAATTCCTGGGACAGATGGAGAAACCAAATGTGGAGAAGATCGAGGGGCTTTCCCCGGCCATTTCCATTGATCAGAAATCCACGAACAGGAATCCCAGATCTACAGTAGGAACCGTTACAGAGATCTATGATTATTTCAGACTGCTGTATGCAAGAGTCGGCATCCCGCACTGCCCAAAGTGCGGCAAGGAGATCCGCAAGCAGAGTGTTGATCAGATGGTGGATCAGGTGATGGAGCTTCCGGAAGGAACGAAGATCCAGCTCCTGGCACCTGTAGTCCGTGGCAAAAAGGGAGAACATGCCAAAGTATTTGAACGGGCGAAGAAGAGCGGTTATGTACGTGTTATGGTTGATGGAAACATGTACGAGCTTTCTGAAGAGATCAGGCTGGATAAGAATATCAAGCATAACATAGAGATCGTGGTAGACAGACTGGTAGTAAAGCCGGGTATTGAACGGAGACTGACAGATTCCATTGAGAATGTACTGGCGCTTACGGAAGGACTTTTCCTGCTGGATGTGATCGGTGGGGAGCAGGTGACCTTCAGCCAGAGCTTTGCCTGTCCGGATTGTGGAATCAGTATCAGTGAGATTGAACCGAGAAGCTTTTCCTTCAATAATCCTTTTGGTGCCTGCCCGGTCTGCTTCGGGCTTGGCTATAAAATGGAGTTTGATCCGGAACTGATGATCCCGGACAGATCTTTAAGCCTGAACCAGGGGGCGATCCAGGTAATGGGCTGGCAGTCAAGTGCTGACAAGGGAAGCTTCACCAATGCACTCCTCCGGGCACTTTCAAAGGCCTATGATTTCAGCCTGGATACACCGTTTGAGGAATTGCCGGAGAAGATCCAGTATATGCTTATCCATGGTGGATTTGGAGAAGTGAAGGTGCATTACGCAGGACAGAGGGGAGAAGGAACTTATCCTGTCACCTTTGAAGGACTGATCAAAAATGTGGAGCGCCGGTACCGGGAAACAGGATCCGATACCATGAAGCAGGAATATGAAAGCTTTATGCGTATCACACCCTGTAAGGAATGCGGCGGTATGCGTCTGAAAAAGGAAGCACTGGCCGTTACCGTGTGCGATAAGAATATTTATGAGATCACAGCCATGTCCATTGGCAAACTGCAGCAGTTCCTGACAGAGCTGAAGCTCACAAAGCAGCAGATGCTGATCGGCGGGCAGGTACTGAAGGAAATCCGTGCAAGGGTTGGATTCCTGATCGATGTAGGGCTGAACTATCTGTCCCTTGCCAGAGCGACCGGTACGCTTTCCGGTGGGGAGGCACAGAGGATCCGTCTGGCGACCCAGATCGGATCCGGACTTGTGGGGGTATGCTATATCCTGGATGAGCCAAGTATCGGTCTGCACCAGAGAGACAATGACAAGCTGCTGAATACCCTGAAAAATCTCCGGGATCTTGGCAACAGTCTGATCGTTGTAGAGCATGATGAAGATACCATGCTCGCAGCGGATCATATTGTGGATATCGGGCCTGGTGCCGGTTCCCATGGTGGAGAAGTGATCGCCCAGGGAACAGCAGAAGAAATTATGCAGATCCCGGGTTCTGTTACGGGACAGTATCTTAGTGGCAGACTGCAGATTCCGGTTCCGGATACCCGGAAGAAACCAACAGGATTTCTGAAGGTTGTGGGGGCAGCAGAAAATAACCTGAAAAATGTGACAGTGGATATTCCACTTGGCGTAATGACCTGTGTGACTGGTGTTTCCGGTTCCGGCAAGAGCTCTTTGGTGAATGAGATCCTGTACAAGCATTTGGCAAAAAGCCTGAACCGGGCAAGGACAATCCCCGGCAGGCACAGGGAAATTCAGGGTATTGACCAGCTGGATAAGGTGATCAATATTGACCAGTCGCCGATCGGAAGGACACCGAGGTCCAATCCGGCTACCTATACCGGGGTATTTGATCAGATCAGAGATCTGTTTGCCGGAACACAGGATGCCAGAGCCAAAGGTTATAAGAAGGGAAGATTCAGCTTTAATGTCAAGGGAGGCCGGTGCGAGGCCTGCGGAGGTGACGGGATCATCAAGATTGAAATGCACTTCCTGCCTGATGTATATGTTCCCTGTGAGGTCTGTGGCGGAAAGCGCTATAACAGGGAGACGCTGGATGTTAAATATAAGGGAAAGAGTATTTATGATGTACTGGAAATGACGGTGGAAGAAGCAGTTCCGTTCTTTGACAGCATTCCTTCTGTGAGAAGGAAGATTGAAACCCTGAATGATGTAGGACTCTCTTATGTAAAACTTGGACAGCCTTCTACTACTCTTTCAGGAGGAGAAGCACAGAGGATCAAGCTTGCTACAGAGCTGAGCAGGCAAAGCACAGGTAAAACCATTTATATTCTGGATGAACCTACCACCGGACTGCATTTTGCAGATGTGCATAAGCTGGTGGAGATCCTGCAGAGACTGGTTGACAATGGAAATACAGTCGTTGTCATCGAACACAATCTGGATGTGATCAAATGCGCGGACTATATTATTGATATGGGACCGGAAGGCGGAGATGGCGGTGGCCAGGTCGTTGCAAAGGGTACACCGGAAGAGGTTGCGGAAAATCCTGCTTCCTATACCGGGCAGTATATCAAAAAAATGCTGGACAAGTATAAAGAAAACCGGGAAAAGTACCGATTATAATAATGAGCATGGACGCAGAAGTGAAAAACGAACGGATTCGTTTTGCATCGCTGCGTCTTTTTCCATTAAATTTTTATGAAATCCCTTTGAAAATGCAAATCTATGGGTTATAATAATTCCGTAGCGCCTTTTTAAGGTGGAAAGTAGCAGAAAGGGGTATCGTAATATGCAGTATACAGATATCGGAATTGATTTGGGAACAGCCAGTATTCTTGTTTACATCAGAGGAAGAGGCGTTGTATTAAAGGAGCCCTCTGTTGTAGCTTACGATAGAGATACAAATAAGATCAAAGCAATCGGGGAGGATGCCAGACTGATGCTGGGAAGAACACCCGGTAATATCATGGCAGTCCGTCCTTTGAGACAGGGTGTTATTTCTGATTACAAGGTTACTGAGCAGATGATGAAATATTTTATCCAGAAAGCACTGGGTAAGAAGGCTTTCCGTAAGCCTAGAATTGCTGTATGTGTACCAAGTGGCGTCACAGAGGTAGAGAAGAAGGCAGTTGAGGATGCAACACTGCAGGCAGGTGCAAGAGAGGTTTCCATTATTGAGGAACCCATCGCAGCAGCTATCGGTGCAGGAATTGATATTTCCAAGCCGTGCGGAAATATGATCGTTGATATCGGAGGAGGTACCTCTGACATTGCAGTTATTTCCCTCGGAGGAACGGTTGTCAGCGCTTCCATCAAGATTGCAGGTGATGACTTTGATGAAGCACTTGTCCGCTATATGCGTAAGAAACATAATCTTCTGATCGGTGAGCGTACCGCAGAGGATATCAAGATCAAGATCGGAACTGCTTTCAAGCGTTCCGAAGTAGATTACATGGATGTCCGTGGAAGAAACCTGGTGACAGGACTTCCGAAGACAGTTACCGTCTCTTCTGAAGAAACAGAAGAGGCGTTAAGAGAAGCAACAGCCCAGATCATTGAAACGATCCACAGTGTACTGGAGAAAACGCCGCCGGAGCTGGCAGCAGACATTGCTGACAGAGGAATTGTTCTGACAGGTGGTGGAAGCCTTCTGCGCGGACTGGAGGATCTGATCTGTGAAAAGACAGGTATCAACACCATGACAGCAGAGGATCCCATGACTGCGGTAGCAATCGGTACCGGTAAGTATGTGGAATTTCTGGCAGGCTACAGAGACGAGATTTAAAGAGGAAATGTAAATGGTAAAAGGACTCTACACAGCATATTCGGGTATGGTCAATCAGGAGCATCGCATGGATGTCCTGACAAACAACCTTGCCAATGTGAATACCAATGGATATAAGAAGGAAGGGGCGACCAGCCAGTCCTTTGATGCCGTACTTGCTTACAAGATCAAGGATGCATCGGAAGGATACAATCTGGCGAAAAGAATCGGTATCAACCAGCCGGGTGTCAAGATCGGAGAAGGCTATACCGATTTTGAACAGGGACCGATCAAGACCACAGGAAATACCTTTGATCTGGCACTGACGGATTCCGGATTTTTTGCTGTAGAGTTTACTGATAAAAGCGGAAATACATCCGTGAAATATACAAGGGATGGTGATTTTACCCTGACGCAGGATGGAGAACTGGTGACTAGAGACGGAGATCCGGTACTGAATACCAACGGTCAGGCAGTGAAGATCAATCCCAATCTGGATACACAGATCAATGTCAGCGGACAGCTGATCCAGAATGGACGTGTTGTAGATACGATCCAGGTAACGGATTTCACTGATTATAATTATCTGGAGCATTATGGTGAGAATTACTTCCAGCCGATCGATGGTGCAGAGGAGACAGAGCCGAAGGCACAGGTTTATTCCGGCTATCTGGAGACGTCTAATGTATCTGCTGTTACTGAGATGGTAAATATGATCAGTGTGCAGAGAGCATACGAATCCAACCAGAAGATCATCACTACTATAGATTCAACACTGGATATCGCAGCAAATCAGTTAGGTAAGCTGTAAGGAGGATTGAAATAAATGGTAAGAAGCTTATGGTCAGCGGCAACGGGAATGAATGCCCAGCAGACAAATGTGGATACAATCGCAAATAACCTTGCCAATGTAAATACCACGGGATATAAGGCACAGACAGCGCAGTTTAAGTCGCTGCTCTATCAGACACTTCAGACAGCTACGACGACAGCAAACGGGGATCCGAAGCCTACTACTTCCCAGGTGGGACTTGGTGTAAGAAATTCTTCTATCAACTCCAGCTTTAATCAGGGAAGCCTTCTGGCATCCAGCAGTGATACCGCTTTTGCTATTGAGGGAGAAGGATTCTTTGCTATCCAGGGAAGCGATGGCAATACCTACTATACAAGGAACGGTGATTTTACCTGGGCTACCAATGGCACCAGAGGAATGATCCTGACCAATCAGGACGGACTTCCGGTATTAAGCTCTACCGGGCGGACGATCACCCTTGGCAGCAATTATGTTACCAGCAAGATCACGATCTCGCAGGATGGAACGGTCTGTTACCCGGATGCCAATAATAATGCACAGTCTCTTGGTATCAAGATTGGTATGTATCAGTTCAATAATCCCGGAGGACTACAGAGAACAGGCGACAGCCTTTTCCAGGCGACAGCAGCAAGTGGAGCAGTATTGAATGAAGCAACCAATCGGAATGTAACTCCAAGCCGTATGGTACAGGGATACCTGGAAGGGTCCAATGTGCAGGTGGCAGATGAAATGGTAAATCTGATCGTTGCACAGCGTGCTTACGAGATGAATTCCAAGGCAATTACCACTACAGATGAAATGATGCAGACAGCGAATAATCTGAAACGGTAAGGAAAGTAAGGACATAAGTCATGGATGTTAGCAGTATCAGTACATATACAGATTATCTGACAAAGCAGAATACGAAAGCGGATGAGCTGAAGAATACACTGAACAAAACAGATTATTCAGAGGCGGATGATGAGAAGCTGTTAGATGCATGCAAGCAGTTTGAATCTTATCTGCTGGAACAGGTATTCAAGGAGATGCAGAAAACCGTAGATTGTATCAAATCAGATGATGACAGTGATCCGAACCAGAACCTGGTGGATTATTTCAGGGAGAATACATTGCAGGAACTGGCAAGTACTTCAACAGAGAAGGAAGGTCTTGGGATCGCACAGATGCTTTATGAACAGATGAAGCGAAATTATAACCTGTAAAAAAGAATCATATGGGGCTGCTGATGTGAGACGGTTAATACCGTCTTACAAAGGCAGCCTTTTTATGTCATAGGAAATTACTCTGTAATGTTCCAATGACATAAAAAGCCCTCCGGACAGGATTCTTTCTTATACCATATCAGGCATGATATACACCTCGCGGAGAGGAAAGCCTTGTATTTAACCCGGAAGCAAAGGCACATATTGCTGTATCATACAGGATAGAGACCGGTGACCGGGAAAGTTTGAAATGGGGAACAGAAATGGACAGAGTTCACGGATATGTAGATCACATTATCTACCAGAACAGAGAAAACGGATATGGCGTACTGAGCGTCATAGAGGAGGAAGAAGAAGTCATCTGTGTTGGATTTTTCCGGAATGTAGAGGCAGGAGAAACGCTGGATATACAGGGAAATTATGTGGAACATCCCATGTATGGCATGCAGATGAAGGCAGAAAGCTACCAGGTGGTTCCACCGGATGATGCGCTCAGTATGGAGCGCTATCTCGGTTCCGGAGCCATCAAGGGAATAGGGGAGGCTCTTGCCAAAAGGATCGTGAAAACCTTTGGAAAGGATACTTTCCGGATCATAGAAGAGGAGCCTGAGAGGCTTGCAGAGATCAAGGGTATCAGTGAAAGAAAGGCTTCGGAGATCGCAGACCAGATGATTGAAAAGAGGGAACTTCGTCAGGCCTTTGTTTATCTGCAGCAGTACGGGATCTCCAATACGCTTGCGGTGAAGATTTATGAGAAATATGGTTCAGCCATGTATGGGATCATGAAGGAAAACCCGTATAAGCTGGCAGAAGATATCAGTGGAGTGGGGTTTAAGATTGCAGATGAAATCGCAGCGAAGCTGGGGATCTGCCCGGATTCGGATTACCGGATCCGGAGCGGTATCCTTTATGCGCTGATGCAGGCAGCGACAGAGGGACATACTTATCTGCCAGGGGATCTGCTTGCAGAACGGACGGCAGGACTCCTTGGCATAGGGAAGGAAGCAATCTGGCCGGGAATCAATAATCTGGCTATGGATAAAAAACTGGTGATCAAGACCTTTCAGGAAGAGAAGAGAGTCTATGCAGGGGCCTATTATTATGCAGAACTGAAATGTGCAAGGATGTTACATGATCTGAATATTTCCTTTGGGGATGGACTGACAGGCAAAGAAGAAAAACGGCTTCTTGGCATTCTGGAGCAGATGGAAGAACAGCAGGGAATCCTGCTTGATGACCTTCAAAAGAAGGCTGTGATCACCAGCGCTGTCAATGGCATCATGATCCTTTCCGGAGGACCAGGTACAGGTAAGACTACGACAATCAATACGATCATCCGGCTTTTTGAGGCAGAGGGGATGGATATTCTGCTGGCAGCGCCGACAGGCAGAGCAGCCAAGCGTATGACCGAGACAACGGGATTTGAAGCCAGAACCATCCACAGGCTGCTGGAGATCAATGGTGCGGTGGAAGAAGGACGTGGAGCGGAATTTGAAAGAAATGAAGAAAATCCGCTGGATGCGGACGTTATTATTATAGATGAAATGTCCATGGTGGATATTCATCTTTTCAAGGCACTTCTGGAAGCGGTCAGTGTGGGAACCAGGCTGATCATGGTAGGAGACGTAAACCAGCTTCCCAGTGTGGGACCAGGGCAGGTGCTTCATGATCTGATCGAAAGTGACTGTTTTCCGGTGGTCATCCTTCAGAAAATTTTCCGCCAGGCGCAGGAAAGCGATATTGTACTGAATGCACACCGGATCAATGCCGGAGAAAAGATCAGCTTTGATAATAAAAGCAGGGACTTTTTCCTTCTTGAGAGGACAGAGCCCGGTGTGATCTATAAGCATATGATACAGTTGATCCGGGAGAAACTGCCAAGATATGTGGATGCAGATCCTTTTGATATTCAGGTGCTGACACCTATGAGGAAGGGAAGCCTTGGAGTGGAAACACTGAATGGGATCCTGCAGAAATATCTGAATCCGGAAAGCCCGCAGAAAAAGGAATATCAGACCGGGGAACGTCTTTTCCGAGAGGGAGATAAGGTGATGCAGATAAAGAATAACTATCAGATTGCCTGGGAGGTCAGAAGCCGCTACGGAATCCCGGTTGATAAAGGGATGGGTGTATTTAATGGAGATATGGGGATCATCAGGGACATCAGTGAGCCAGCACAGCTCATGACGGTAGAGTATGATGAACATAGACTGGTAGAGTATCCTTTTTCCCAGTTGGACGAGATTGAACTGGCTTATGCCATTACCATCCATAAAGCCCAGGGAAGTGAATATCCTGCGGTTATTCTGCCACTGCTCACAGGACCAAGGCTTCTTCTTAACAGGAATCTGCTGTATACCGGAGTAACCAGGGCCAGAAAGTGTGTTACCATACTTGGCAGCAGCAGACTGGTGCAGGAGATGATAGACAATGCGAGAGAAAACAGGAGGTATACCAGCCTGAATGACAGAATCAGGGAAATCCAGTGTGAAGAAATGGAAAAGGACTGACATCAGTGCAAAAGCAAAGCGGACAGCAGAAGGACTGACAGAAGCAGCTGTCGATCTTATTTTCCCGGGAAGGTGTGTCCTGTGTGATGAGATCATTCCGTTTACCAGAAGAAAAGAGGGGATATGTGACAGATGCCGGCCGAGGATCCGGTATATCAGAGAACCTTTCTGTATGCGATGCGGAAGGCAGCTTGGGAAAGAGCAGGGAGAGTATTGTAAGGACTGCAGCAGCAGAGAACATGCTTTTTTACAGAATGTGACATTGTATGATTATGGAAGCGTTGCTGATTCCCTTTTCCGGTTCAAATACAGGGGACGGCGTGAATATGCAAGGTTCTATGGAGAGGAGCTGTACCGGGGATACCGGGAGTGGCTGGCTGCAAGAAAACCGGATGCACTGATCCCTGTGCCATGCCACAGCTCCAGAAGGAGGCAGAGAGGATATAATCAGGCGGAACTGCTGGCAGAAAGTCTTTCTTTGGTGTCGGGAATTCCGGTAAAAAAGGATCTGATCCAGAGAATCCATAAAACGGGACCACAGAAAAACCTTACCCTCAGGGAAAGGCAAAATAATTTGAAAAAGGCTTTTAAAATCTGCCAAAATGATGTAAAATTAAGTACGATTGTAATTATAGATGACATATATACCACGGGCAGTACGATGGATGCTATGGCAGAAGAACTTCACCGGAACGGTGTCACGAAAATATATGGCATGGCGTTAGCATCTGGCCGCGGAGTATAAAGAGGGCTACGACTATGAACGATATACGTAATTGCAGAATCTGTGGAAAAATTTTTAATTATGTTATGGGACCGGTAGTATGTCCCAGATGTAAGGAAAAACTGGAGGAAAAATTCCAGGAAGTAAAGAAATATATCCAGGACAATCATGGAGCAGATATTCCGGAAGTATCAGAAGCATGTGATGTGGATCCGGCACAGATCCGTCAGTGGATCAGGGAAGACCGGCTGCAGTTTGCTGATGATTCACCGATCATGATCCCCTGCGAAAAATGTGGGAAGATGATCCGTTCAGGACGTTTCTGTGAGCAGTGCAAAGCAGAGATGACCAATACTTTCCGCAATGCATTTGCACCGGATACAAAGCCTGTGAACCAGAAGCCGGAAGGACTTCGTTCAGAAAGAGACAGAATGCGTTATCTGTAGGATATCCGGAAAGGAAAGATTTATGATTAATGAGGAAAAAGTCATTATGATGACGAAGCTGGCCTCTTATGAATCCGGCGAAGGGAAAAAAGATATCAGCATTCTGAACTATTTTCGGAACGATTATATAGGATTTCAATTATTAAAGTCAGTCATTTCGGCAACCATTTCCTTTTTGGCGATATTTGCGGTTTATGCTTTTTATAATTTTGAAAACATCATGCAGGATATTTACAAGCTGGATCTGCTGGCTTTTGGTAAGAGTATTATTATACTGTATCTGTGTGTAACTGCGGCTTATGGTGTGATCTCCTATGTGGTATATGCAAACAGATACAACAAAGCGCAAAAGCATTTGCGGGCATATTATGCCAATCTGAAAAGACTGGCCAGTATGTATGAACGATAAGATATGAGGATGACAGAATGACAACTTTACTTGTTGCAAAGCAGTATATCAAACATTTTATTTCCAAGTATGAAGTATATCTAAAACCCCTGTTAAAACTGATACTGGCTCTTACATCGCTGATGCTGATCAATGGAAAGATCGGATATATGCATCGGCTTGACAGTATTTCCATCGTGCTGATCGCAGCACTGATGTGCTCTTTTATGCCAATGAATTTTATTATTGTTGTGGCAGCAGTATTTACGGTACTACATATGTATGCACTGTCACTGGAATGCGCTGTTGTGACACTGGTGTTGTTTCTGGTGCTGTTTTTATTGTATTTCCGGTTTTCACCGAAGGATACGATCGTGGTGCTGCTTACTCCGATGAGCTTTATTTTGGGGATTCCTTATGTGATGCCGCTGGCGATGGGACTTCTGGGAAGTCCGGCTTCCGCAGTATCAGTAGGCTGTGGAGTGATCGTAACTTTCTTTATCAGGAATATAGCAGATGGATCTTCCACGCTCTCTGCAATGGAAACGGAGGATATGGCATCCAGGTTCCGCTACATTATTGACGGGTTTATCAGTAATAAAGGAATGATCCTTACGATTGTGGCTTTTACGGCTACGATCATCATTGTATATCTGATCCGCAGGCTTTCTGTGGATTATGCGTGGACGATTGCCATTATTGCCGGTGCGCTGGCAGATGTCATGATCCTTTTGGTAGGGGACCTGATCTTTGATACCAATGTTTCCATTCTGGGACTGATCATTGGCACGATCGTTTCAGGGCTTCTGGCGAAGGTGATCGAGTTTTTCACTTTCCATGTGGATTACAGCAGGACAGAAAAGGTGCAGTTTGAGGATGATGAATATTATTATTACGTGAAGGCAATACCGAAGATTACGGTATCTGCACCATCCCGTACTGTGAAAAAGATTAATACCGCCCGCAGAAGACCGGCTTCCACACAGGGGCGGAGATGACGGAAAACGTTTATGAAACGGGGAGCATAAATGTCTCAGTTAAATGATTTTATAGCAACATATATAGCGAGAATGCCAAGTATCAGATGGGTAGATATTGTGGAGATCCTGCTGATCGCATTCCTGATGTATCATATTCTGGTATGGGTAAAGAATACCAGGGCATGGTCATTGTTAAAGGGAATCATTGTGATCGCAGTTTTTATCCTGATAGCTGCCTATTTTGAGATGAATACCATTCTGTGGATTGTACAGAATGCGTTTGGCGTGGCTGTAACGGCAGTGGTAGTTATCCTGCAGCCGGAGCTGCGAAAGGCTCTTGAAGAAATCGGACAGAAGAATATCATCAGTTCCATTATTCCTTTTGAAACCAGCAGAGCATCAGAAGAAGGACGATTTTCAGACAAGATGATCAATGAGATCACTAAGGCCTGTGTGGAAATGGGAAAGGTAAAAACGGGTGCACTGATCGTGATCGAGCAGAACCAGTCGCTCAGCGAATACGAAAGAACCGGCATTGACGTAGATGGTATCGTTACCAGCCAGCTTCTGATCAACATTTTTGAGAAAAATACACCTCTTCATGATGGAGCGGTTATCATAAGAGGAAACAGGATCACTTCAGCGACCTGTTATCTGCCTCTTTCTGATAACATGGCACTGAGCAAGGATCTGGGAACCAGGCACAGAGCCGGTGTCGGTATCTCGGAAGCGACAGATTCCATGACAGTGATCGTATCAGAGGAGACAGGAAAGATCAGTGTAGCTTATAAGGGAGAACTGGAAAGAAGTCTGGATGGTGACAGACTTAAGGAAAGACTGAAGTCGATACAGAATAAGCCGGAGGAAGATCCGAAGAAGCGGATTCTGTGGAAAGGACGGTCAAAGAGTGAAAAATAAGCTTACGGCAAATTTAGGTCTGAAAATTATATCACTGCTTTTTTCCTTTATGCTCTGGCTTGTTGTAAACAACATGAATGATCCGACTATTGACCGTTCATTCAGTAACATTCCTGTGAAGCTGTTAAATACAGAGCTGATCACAGATTCAGGTCAGGTGTATGAGGTGCTGGATGACACGGCAGTAATTGACAGGGTTACGATCTGGGCACCAAGATCGGTTTTCAGTTCACTGACAGCCAGTAATATTGTGGCGACAGCAGATGTCAGCGAGCTCAGCAGTCTTGATACGATCAGTATTAAACTGACAACAAATTTAAGCTCAGGGGATATTGAAAAGATCAAGGCAAGCAATGATACAGTAAAGCTGCATATTGAGAACAAGAAGACGAAGACGCTCGCTTTGGAAGTGACTACTTCAGGAACGACAGAATCGGGATATATGATAGGTGAAATTTCTGCGGATCAGAATCTGGTAAGGATTTCCGGACCGGAATCCGTGATCAGTGAGGTCAGTCGTGCGGTTGTTGATGTGCCGGTAACGGGATTTACCAGTGATATCAGCGACAACGCAGAGATCAGACTGTATGATGCGAGTGACAATCTGATCCAGGATAGCAGAATTGTCCAGAATATCAAGACTGTTGGTATTAAAGTGACCATTTATAAGACAGCAGAGGTACCGATCGTATTTAATTATACGGGTAAGCCGGCTGACGGTTATGAAGTAAATGGTGATGCAAAGGGAAGCATAAGCAGTGTGAAACTGGCAGGAAAAGAGAGCATTCTGAAGAATGTTACGGCCATAGAGATCCCGGCTGAAGAGATTGATATATCTGATCAGAGGGAGGATTACGTAATTACCATTAATCTGGAGGATTACCTGCCTGCAGGAACGTTCCTGGCAGATACATCTGACAAGAATGTGGAAGTAACCATAAAGATAGATCCACAGATCACCAAAGAGCTGGTGATCTCCGGTGACCGGGTGGAAGTAACTGGCATTCCGGACGGATACAGGGCAACGATCTCAGAGCTGGACAGCAGTATTACGATCCAGGTAAAAGGACTTTCTGAGGATGTGGCAGGTCTGAGGGCATCAGAGATCCGGGGAACTGTGGATGTAACCAAATGGATGGAAAGCGAGGACATGGCAGAGCCGGTAGCTGGTTACTATCAGGTAGAGGTTGACTTTGGTCTGCCAGATAGTGTTGTTGTGGAAGATCCGTTAATAGTGACGATGCATTTATCTAAGGTGGAGGAATAAAAATGGGAAGATTATTTGGAACAGACGGTGTGCGTGGTGTGGCAAATGATGAGCTGACACCGCTTCTTGCCATGCAGCTTGGCCAGGCAGGCGCCTATGTACTGACAAAGGAAAACGAGCATAAACCGACAATCATGGTAGGATGTGATACACGTATTTCCGGTGACATGCTGGCAA